>NZ_RZRQ01000151.1:0-14125 GCF_003997785.1 Mesorhizobium sp. M7D.F.Ca.US.004.01.2.1
GTGATGGGCGGCGAACAGGCGGCAACCGTGCTCGCCATGGTCAAGCGCGAAGGCATCGAGCGCAAAGGCGGGGAATGGAGCGCCGAGGAAGAGGCGAAATTCAAGAAGCCGATCCTGATGAAATATGAGCATGAGGGCCATCCCCTCTACTCGTCCGCACGCCTTTGGGACGACGGCATCATCGACCCGGCGAAAACGCGCGACGTGCTGGCGCTCAGCCTGTCCGCCGCGCTCAACGCCGAAATCGAGGAGACGCGCTTCGGCGTGTTTCGGATGTGATGACCGGATCATCCGTAGAGCACTCCCTTGGTAAGGGAGAGGCCGACACCAAGGGCCGGACTGCCAAGCATTGGGGGCGCAAAGGAACGTCTGCGTCGCTCCAAGCAAACTGTGGCTAGGGAGGCTCCATGTTCGCCAAAATCCTGATCGCCAATCGCGGCGAGATCGCCTGTCGGGTGATCCGCACGGCTCGAAAGATGGGCGTGCGTACCGTTGCCGTCTATTCGGATGCCGACGCGAAATCCCTGCATGTCGAGATGGCCGACGAGGCGGTGCATATCGGCGCCTCGCCCGTTGGCGAAAGCTATCTGCGCGGCGACAAGATCATCGCCGCGGCTTTGGCCACGGGCGCGCAAGCCATTCATCCCGGCTACGGCTTCCTGTCGGAAAATCCTGATTTCGTCGACCAGGTGGTGGCGGCGGGGCTCATTTTCATCGGCCCGTCGGCGGCCTCGATCCGTGCCATGGGGTTGAAAGATGCCGCCAAGCGGCTGATGGAAAAGGCCGGCGTGCCGGTGGTGCCGGGCTATCATGGCGAGGCGCAGGAGATCGTGCTGCTTGCGTCCAAGGCACGCGAGATCGGCTATCCCGTGCTGATCAAGGCGCGCGCCGGCGGCGGCGGCAAGGGCATGCGCCGGGTCGAACACCCCGATGAGTTTTCCGAGGCACTGTCCAGCGCACGGCGCGAGGCGAAAGCCGCTTTCGGCGACGACCGCGTGCTGGTCGAAAAATATGTCGACAAGCCGCGCCATATCGAAGTGCAGGTGTTCGGCGACAATTTCGGCAATGCGGTGCATCTCTACGAGCGCGACTGCTCGGCGCAGCGCCGCCACCAGAAGGTGATCGAGGAAGCGCCCGCCCCTGGCATGACCGAGGCTTTGCGCAAAGCGATGACGGAGGCAGCGGTGAAAGCCGCCAAGGCGATCAATTATTCGGGCGCCGGCACCATCGAGTTCATCGTCGATGCCTCGCAGGGCCTGAAGGCCGACCGCTTCTGGTTCATGGAGATGAACACCCGCCTGCAGGTCGAGCACCCGGTCACCGAGATGGTCACAGGCACAGATCTCGTCGAGTGGCAGTTGCGGATCGCATCGGGCGAGAAGCTGCCGAAGATGCAAAGCGAGATCGCGCTCGCCGGCCATGCCTTCGAGGCGCGCATCTATGCCGAGGATGCGGCAAAAGGGTTCCTGCCGGCGACCGGCACGCTGCATCATCTGAAATTTCCGGATGCAACCCCCGAAGGCGCGACTATGCGCATCGAGACCGGCGTGCGGGCGGGTGACGCCATCTCGCCCTATTACGACCCGATGATCGCCAAGCTGGTCGTCCACGCAAAGGACAGGCAGGCGGCACTCGACGCGCTCGGTGCGGCGCTGTCGCGAACCGAGATCGCCGGTTCGACCGTGAACACCGCCTTTCTTGCCGCTCTCGCCGCCGATCCGGACTTTGCCGCAGGCGATGTCGACACCAGCCTGATCGCCAGGCACCAGACGGCGCTGACCGAGATCGCGCCGCCGACCGGCGAAACCATTGCTGCCGCGGCCGTTGCGGCCTCCGGCGCCGGAGCAGCGCCGCCATCCAACGATCCGTGGTCGTCGATTGCCGGCTATGCGCATTTCCACAGCGTGGCGCGACGCACACGGCTGAAGTTCGGCGAAGACGATATCGCGGCGAAGGTCTCGGTACGGCCGGACGGGCGATTCCAGGTCGCGCTGGACAAGCCTTATGACGACACCAATTCGCATGATTTTCGTGCCGCGCCACGCCTCGCCTGCTGGCCAGGCCACATCACGGTGTTCGAGGGTGCTGTTGGCTATACCTTCGCCGTGCCGGACCCACTGGCACGGGCCGATGATGCGGCGGCAGGCGCCGGCAGCCTGCGTGCGCCGATGCCGGGGCTGGTCAAGCTGGTGCGCGCGGCGATGGTGTGCTCCATCTTCATCGCCTCGAGGATCAGCAGCGGTTGGCCCTTGATCACGGCATCGCCTATTGCCGCGCCACATGACGGCGTGATCGCCGAGATCGCCACAGAGGGCGCGCAGGTCACCGACGGGACTGTGCTGGTGCGGTTCGTCGAGGACCAAAACGCCTCGACCGCAGCGGTGAGCTGACGATTCGGAAGATAAACGACAGGGCAAACAAGAAAATGGCCGGGACGAGCCCGGCCATTTCTCTATGCTATTCAGCCACCAGGGCAGCGATTACTGGGCAATCGGCGCGTATTTTCCGTCATGCCACTGGTTGATGTCGTAGCTGGCATTCTTGAGGTCGCCCTTCTCGTCGAAGGTGACATCGCCGACAACAGTGCTGATCGGCGTGCCGTTCTTCAACGCTTCGGCAACCTTGGCCGGATCGTCGCTGCCGGCGCGCTTGATGCCTTCAGCAAAAGCCTGGATGGTGGCGTAAGAGAACAGCGTGAAGCCCTCCGGCACGAAACCGCCGGCCTTGATCTTCTCGACGGCTGCCTTGGCTTCCGGCTTTGCCTGGGGATCCGACGGGAAGACGAACATGGTGCCCTCGCCGGCCGGGCCAGCGACCTGCCAGAATTCGGGCGAGGCGATAGAGTCCGGCATGATCAGCTGGAACTTCAGGTTCTGTTCCGCCGACTGACGCAGGATCAGGCCAGCTTCAGGATGATAGCCGCCGAAATAAACGACGTCGGCCTTCAAGTCCTTGAGCTTGGTGACGAGAGCCGAATAGTCCTTCTCGCCAGCGTTGATACCGTCATAATAGACCTCCTTGAGGCCGCCGGCATTCATGGTTGCCTTGACGGCGTCAGCCACGCCCTGTCCGTAGGCGCTCTTGTCATGCAGGACGACGACATTCTTGCCGGCAAACTTCTTGGCGATCCATGGGCCGATGAAGGCGCCCTGCGCATCGTCACGCGTATAAAGGCGCATGATCGTCGGCCAGCCGGCCTTGGCCGCCGCGTCTGTCAGCACCGGGTTGGAAGAAGCCGGGCTCATCATCAGAGCGCCGGCTTCGGCATAGACGGCCGAGGCCGGAATGCTCGAGCCCGAGCAGGCATGGCCGTCGATGAACTTGACGCCGTCGGCGACGACGCGGTTGGCAACCGACACGGCCTGCTTGGGATCGCACTGATCGTCTTCGATATCGAGCTTGATCATCGACCCGTTGACGCCGCCAGCGGCGTTGATGGCGTCGGCAGCGGCCTGTGCGCCCTGCTTGAACTGATCGCCGATGGTGGCGAGCTGTCCGGTCATCGGGCCGATCACCGCAAAGGTGATATCGTCGGCGAATGCGACCGGCGTGCTCATCATCAGGCCGAATATGGCCGCGTTCAAAATACTCAATTTTTTCATGATGGTAGAACTCCTCCACTCACGCGCGGCCGCCCCGGCCGCGCTTCTTCCAGAGAGGCGGGACAATTTCATCCTTCATTGGGCCTGTCTAGGCGCATTGGCGCCGCTCGATTGGGCCTGCAAGACGTCATCCACGCAAAAAGCCACGCCAGCCTTGTTCCGGCTGGTCGTGGCTTTTTTGCCCGTCGAGCTGTTTCCCAAGCGCCCCCGCGCCTAAAAATCCCACTCACCTTCCCTGCGTCGCGCACGACTGGGCCTGCGGCCCGCCGCGTTCTCTTTCTTAGCATCGTGACCGTCTTACGCGGCCTTCAATTCCGCCGGGTCTGGCCGTCTGTGCGGTCTTGATCCCGGAGCGTCCCTGTCTTCGATAAGCCTGTCCGCGACTGGCAGATATCAGTGCATGGTCATCCATTCGCGGGCTTCGCGAAGCGCCTTGGCGATCTCGATCTTCGACATGGCCGCCGACAGTTCGGAGCGCAATTCCGCGGCGCGGGCCGAGCCCTTGATCGCGGCGATGTTGAACCATTTGTGGGCGGCAACGACATCGGTCTCGCAATCGCGGCCGGTCGCATACATCATGCCCAGTTCGAAAAGAATGTCGGCCTGGGCGGTTGCCCCCATGGCGCCGAAACCTGCTTCAAGCATTTCAAAACGTGCCATTTCAATCCCCTGTTTCCGGCCCCTGTCAGGCTCCCGAGAGCTGCCTTCTTTCGTCCTTGCTGGCTGCTCTTCCGATGCTTTCGAGAATGCCGTGCAGGCTTGAATCCGTCGTTAAATGGCGTGCTTAATTTGAGGAAAACAAAGCTAAAACAAGAGGTAAACGCTGAAATTCGTTAAGGATACAAAGTCAGCAATTCAGCCTGCTTGCGTCAAATTTGACGAAAATTTTCCGGCGCCAAGTCAAGACTCCGCTAACCACGGGAGACAAAGGCGATGCGCCGATCGTTTCATTTGCTTGGCCAGGAGGCGCATTCCGGGGCTTTCAAAATCCGAAAGTCTTCCGTTGCGGCACCGCTTTTGTTTTGCTGGGAGCTGGATTAGCTTACGTTTGCGTAAGCGGCAGACCGGCGAGGCGGAGCATCCGGCCGGACATCCAAAGGGAGGAAGACATGTTTCGAAAAGTGAGCCTGGCCCTTGCGGCCACATTGATCGTGGCGGGCGCGGCATGGGCCGATCCGATCGAGGGCAACTGGAAGACGCAGGCAGGCGACACCGCGGCCATCGCTGGCGGCGGCTCGTTTTCCATCACGCTCAAGTCCGGCAAATATGCCGGCAAGACCATCGGCTCGCTCAAGGCGACAGGCGACAACAAATATGCCGGCAACATCACCGATCCGGCAAACGACAAGACCTATTCGGGCAAGGCGACATTGTCGGGCACCTCTCTCAAGATGAGCGGCTGCGTGCTCGGCGGACTGATCTGCAAGAGCCAGACCTGGCACAAGCTCTGATCGACCGCATCGTTCTGACATGAAGACGGGGCCCGAATGGGTCCCGTTTTCGTTTGGCGAGGCGCTACGCCGGACTCCCGTCGCCTCCCGCCCCCCGCCGTCGAAACCGACGCTGGGGCCGGCAAAATCGCGTCAATCATCTTGAACCGCAGATGAACGCCGGCATCAGAGCCGGTTCAGTTGCATCAGGGCATTCTCCGACGTGTTGAAGGAGACCCGACCCAATGCTTGCTCGCCGCTTCACCATCGTCTGCCTGCTGATGAGCCTGTTTGGAATGTTCTTCGCCATCCTCGTCGCTGAAGCGGGCCGTCCGGCCCGCGCCTGGGACGATGCCAGTTCGAGAACCTGCCGCCTTGCCTGCCCCACCCACCTTCGCAACTGAACACAGAAACCAAGACCTCGAAAAGAAAAGCTGAAACACCATGAACCGCATCGCCGCCAACGCTCTCAAGACCCTTCGGCTTCTGCCGCGGGCGGCGCTTATCCTGACGGTTCTGGCCGCTCCGGTTCTGGCCGTGCCGATGATGCGCACTGACACCGGCTCGACGATCGACGCACCGGCTCTGAACAAGTCCGGCGTCGGTTTCGTGCTCCTGGTCAGCCTGCAGCGCGGTTGAAGAAAAATGACGCTTTGGCGGCCTTCGGTCGCGACACCCCTCCCAAGTGCCGATCCGAGTCTCTATATTGAGCCATGGAAAAGCGAATCTACCCACAAGCTATCGAATCTGTCGTCATGCCGGAGCCTTTTGGCCG
Organism: Mesorhizobium sp. M7D.F.Ca.US.004.01.2.1; assembly: GCF_003997785.1. Lineage (NCBI taxonomy): Bacteria > Pseudomonadati > Pseudomonadota > Alphaproteobacteria > Hyphomicrobiales > Phyllobacteriaceae > Mesorhizobium > Mesorhizobium sp. M7D.F.Ca.US.004.01.2.1. The sequence goes on from NZ_RZRQ01000151.1 coordinate 5,808, forward strand.
GCAAAGCTTTGATAGCGCTGAAAAGGCAGTCGCGGCACTGCAGGCGCTTTACGACCGCAACACCAAATTCCTGCGCGACTCCTTTGCAGAACTGGCGGCAGCGGGCGGCGACAATGGCAAGCGCTACCGGGCCTTTTATCCGGAGATCGGCGTCACCACCAACTCGTTCACCCAGATCGACTCGCGCCAAGCCTATGGCCATATGCCGACACCGGGGCATTTTTCCACCACCATCACCCAGCCGGGCCTGTTCGAAAGCTACCTCGTCGAGCAGTTGCGCCTGATCATGCGCAATCATGGGGTTGCGGTCACGGTGTCGGAATCGACCACGCCGATCCCGCTGCATTTCGCCTTTCTCGAAGGCACCCATGTCGACGGCGCGGCAGCCGAGCGCATCAAGCGGCCGATCCGCGACCTCTTCGACGTGCCGGATCTCGACGGCACCGACGACCAAATCGCCAACGGCACCTTCGAAGTGGCCTTCGGCGAGCCGAGGCCACTGGCGCCCTTCACGGCGCAGCGCATCGACTATTCGCTGCACCGTCTTTCGCACTATACGGCGACCACGCCGCAGCATTTCCAGAACTTCGTGCTGTTCACCAATTACCAGTTCTACATAGACGAGTTCGTCGCCCGGGCCCGCGACCTGATGGCCAATGGCGGCGGCGGATACACCGAGTTCGTCGAGCCCGGCAATGTCACCACCAGGGTCGGGCAAAGCGCGCCCAGCGAAGGGGTAGCACCACCGCGCCTGCCGCAAATGCCGGCCTATCATCTGAAGAAGCCGAACCATGGCGGCATCACCATGGTCAATATCGGCGTCGGGCCCTCCAACGCCAAGACGATCACCGACCACATCGCGGTGCTGAGACCGCATGCCTGGGTGATGCTTGGTCACTGCGCCGGCCTGCGCAACACCCAGGCGCTAGGCGACTATGTGCTGGCGCATGCCTATGTGCGCGAGGATCACGTGCTTGACGACGATCTTCCGGTCTGGGTGCCGATCCCGCCGCTGGCCGAGATCCAGGTGGCGTTGCAGGAAGCTGTCGCCGAAGTCACCGGCCTGTCCGGCTATGACTTGAAACGCATCATGCGCACCGGCACCGTCGCCACAATCGACAACCGCAACTGGGAACTGCGTGACCAGCGCGGCCCGGTGCAGCGGCTGTCGCAGTCGCGGGCGATCGCCCTCGACATGGAATCGGCGACGATTGCCGCCAACGGCTTCCGCTTCCGTGTGCCCTACGGCACGCTCCTGTGCGTTTCGGACAAACCATTGCATGGCGAGTTGAAGCTGCCTGGCATGGCGACCGAATTCTACAAGCGCCAGGTGGCGCAGCACCTGACCATCGGCATCAGGGCTATGGAGAAGCTTGCGGAAATGCCGATGGAGCGGCTGCATTCGCGCAAGCTCAGAAGTTTTTCGGAGACGGCGTTCCAGTAGGTCGGTTCCACGCATCGCATGGGCATTTCGTCATCTTGATTGAGCCGCATTTTTGCCGATAAGCAGGCGGTATGGAGAGAGCGAGCTTCGGGACATTGCTGATGTCGGTTGCATTCTTGGCAATGCTCGTCTGTTCGGTCGCGCTGGTGGCCGGGTTTTTCGGAACGCTGCATCCGGCCTTCGATTCCTTCTCGCATTTCCGCGTCCACCTTGCCGTGCTGATGGCGCTTTGCGCGCTGCCGCTGCTGGCCACGACATTTCGCTTGCAAGCAGCCGTGGCGCTGCTTTTTGCCGTGGCGGCTTTTGCCACGACCTTGAACACTTTGCCCAGTCCATGGCCGGTTCAAGCTGCCTATGAAGCCAAGAACGAAAATCGTGCGACCTACAAGCTGCTGCAGATGAACCTGCGCTACGACAATCCGACGCCAAAGAAGGTGCTGTCGCTGATCGGCCGGACCAATCCCGACGTGATCACCCTCGACGAGGTGTCGGCGATGTGGGCGACCGAGCTTGGCTATATCAGCAGCGCATATCCATACCGGATCCTCTGCCCGTATCCGAACGGCATATTCGGCGTCGCACTGCTCTCGCGGCGGCCCTTTGCCGCCGGCACCGAGGCGCGTTGCGAACGGCGCGGCGCGATGGCGACAGCGACCGTCGACTTCGGCGGCATTGACGTCGACGTCGCCGCCATCCATCTCAGTTGGCCGTGGCCACGCGAGCAGTACTGGCAGATTGGTGAGCTGACGGAATCGCTGTCGGCTCTCGGCGAGACGGCGATCATGGCGGGAGACTGCAACGCCGTGCCATGGAGCGCCGCCGTGCGGCGCGTCGCCTCGCTCGGCGGGCTGACCGTCATGCCGTCCGCCGGCCCGACATGGATCCACATCAAGCTGCCGGATTTCCTGCGGCGCTTCGCCGGCCTGCCGATCGACCAGGTTTTCAGCAAGGGCGGCGTGACCATCCATTCCGCGACACGGCTGGAGGATACCGGCTCGGACCACCTGCCGGTCATGGTGGAATTCTCGCTCAGGCTGAACCAGCAAAAGCCGGCGGACGACCATGAAACCGCGACCGCGTCGCTGATACCGGCTGCTGGAAAAACGCCAGGCTAAAAGATCAAGGTCTGACCAAAGCGGTGACGAGATGCTCGACATGGCCACCGTCGCGATGCTCGCTGGCGTCGAAAGCGATCTGCTTCGCCTCATATGCGGCATAGGTGGCATGGATACGCCGCTGCGCCTCGCGGCGCGTCTTGTAACAGGACCGGTCGTCGGCAATGCTGAGGCCGGTGATCGATCTTTCGGTGGCGCGCATCATTTCCCTGGCGAGGCGGCCATGGGTTTCTTCGTGAGCGCGGACGCCGGCGAAGAACCGCGCCCAGCGCTTCTGGAGCGCCGGCGGAGTGGTCGAGGCGACACGCGGAAACGTATAGAAGAGATTGAGCGTGCCGTTGGCGCTCCGCAGGCGGCAGACGCCATTGTCCTGGCCGGCGTCAAGGTTCCAATCCACGGTGTAGCCGGTCTGTGCGATGGCGTGCGTCATGAAGCCGTGCTTCGGCCCTTTGCGGTCCATCGCCCCCATCAGCGCGAGACCCGTGGTCCCGGTGATATCATAGGTCCGCGTCCTGACCACCACCCTGGTGCCGGCCGAGGCCATCGGAGCGGAACCGAACAGCGCGCCGATCACCAAAAGGCATGCCAGAACCGCCAAGCGCATTGGCCATCTCCCTGTCGTCAGGAGATGGAACCATAAGCGCGCGGCAGTTTCAACAGTCCTAATATTTCACAGGCCCGGAAGACCCAAACCATCGCCGGCATTTGTGCTTGCGGCGGCCAAGCCTGTCCGGTCGGCGCGTGGCTTACATGCCCTGGTAGACCGGGCCTTCGCCGCCTTGCGGAGGCACCCAGTTGATGTTCTGGTTCGGATCCTTGATGTCGCATGTCTTGCAGTGGACGCAGTTCTGCGCGTTGATGACGAAGCGCACGTCCTTGGCTGCGGGATCGGCGGCGGCATTGCCGTCCTTGTCGACCCATTCATAAACGCCGGCCGGACAGTAGCGCGTCGAGGGCCCCGCAAAGACATCGTGCTCGGAACGTTTCTGCAGCTCCATGTCGCCGACAAGCAGATGAACCGGCTCGTTTTCCTCGTGGTTGGTGTTGGACAGGAACACCGAGGACAGCCGGTCGAAGGTCAGGACGCCATCGGGCTTCGGATAGGCGATCTTCTTGTGCTGGGCGGCAGGCTCGAGCGTGGCATAGTCGGCCTTGCCATGCTTCAGCGTGCCGAAGGGCGAGATCCCGAACAACGTGTTCAGCCACATGTCGAGGCCGCCGAGACCGACACCGATGATGGTGCCGAAGCGCGACCATAGCGGCTTGACGTTGCGCACCCTCTTCAGATCCTTGCCGATGTCGGTCGCCCGCCAGGCTGCCTCATAGGAGGAAAGTTCGTCATTGGCACGACCGGCACCGATCGCCTCGGCGACGTGCTCGGCCGCCAGCATGCCGGACAGCACGGCATTGTGCGACCCCTTAATGCGCGGCACGTTGACGAACCCGGCCGCACAGCCCATCAGCGCGCCACCGGGGAAGGACAGTTTCGGCACCGACTGCCAGCCGCCTTCGGTGATGGCGCGCGCGCCGTAGCCCAGCCGCTTGGCGCCTTCGAAGGTACCGCGGATTGCCGGATGGGTCTTGAAGCGCTGGAATTCCTCGAACGGCGACAGCCAGGGATTCTTGTAGTTGAGATGGAGGACGAAACCGACCGCCACCTGATTGTCCTCGAGGTGGTAGAGGAACGAGCCGCCGCCGGTCTTCAGGTCGAGTGGCCAGCCGAAGGAATGCTGGACAAGGCCCGGCCGGTGGTTCTCCGGCTTGACCTGCCAGAGTTCCTTGAGGCCGATGCCGTATTTGCCCGGTTCGCGGCCATCGGAAAGCTTGTATTTGGCGATCAATTGCTTGGCGAGCGAGCCCCGCGCGCCCTCGCCGATCAGCACATACTTGCCCATCAGTGCCATGCCGGGTGCGAAACCCGGGCCGTGCGTGCCGTCCTTCTCGACGCCCATGTCGCCGGTGACGACGCCGGTGACGGCGCCTTCTTCATTGTAAAGCAGGCCGGACGCAGCAAAGCCTGGATAGATCTCGACGCCGAGCGCCTCGGCCTTGGTCGCCAGCCAGCGGCAGACATTGCCGAGCGAGACGATGTAATTGCCGTGATTGTTCATCAGCGGCGGCATCAGGATGTTGGGCAGACGGAACGAGCCTGCAGGGCCAAGAACGAGAAAATGGTCTGCCGTAACCGGCGTCTTGAAAGGATGGCCCTCCTCATCACGCCAGCCCGGCAAGAGCCGGTCGATGCCGATCGGATCGACGACGGCGCCGGAGAGGATATGGGCGCCGACTTCGCCGCCCTTTTCCAGGACGACAACCGAGAGCTCGGGATTGACCTGCTTGAGGCGGATGGCGGCGGCGAGGCCGGCCGGGCCGGCGCCGACGATAACCACGTCGAATTCCATGCTTTCGCGTTCGATGTCGCTCATCAACCCCTCCGCACTGGCTTATCCCATTCGGGTATCTTGCTGGCTCCTGCGCTGCATAGCGCATCAATTGGCGACAGGAAACCGGCGGATACGTGACAATGCGGTTTTGGCCAAAAAGTCGCGCATCGCGAGGCTGGGCGCGTGCTTTTCGTCCGGCATTGCCCTGGGCGCTTGCGTTTTTAATTGTTCGACGGCTTGCTTATCGGCCATACTTCACGCCATGCGCATTCCTGGGCCAGCCGGCTTTTCATCGACGCGCTTTGTTTTCCCGCCCGGCCGGACCCGCCGGGCGCTCCTTTTGGCCCTTCTGATGTTGGCACCGGGTCACGCCGCCGCGGACGAGGTGAAAGTCTGGGCGACGGGCGCCTACTCCTTCTCCGATGAGCTTGGCGGCTTCCACATCACCGGCGCTTCGGGCATCGGCACGAAGGATGATCCGCTGGTGATCACCGAAGAGTTGAATTCGTCAACGCCGGTCACGCTGACCATCCGCACGACAAAGCCGATCCAGGCTTTCGGCTCGGCCGGCGAATTCGCCAACGGTATCATGTATATGCGCATCGACGTGCTCAACAACAGTGGCCAGGCCTGGATCGAGTTCCAGTTCGAGCTGCAGGAGATCCTGAACCAGCCGAGCGTGTTCGGCGACGGGCTTTCGTTCGACCAGCGCAACAAGACACCTGACAACATCTGGTCGAGCAATTTTGCCGATTTCGATCGTGATTTCGAACCTTATGACCGGCTGCTGTTCAGGAACGGCAAGGTCGACCCGCTGAAAACCGCCAGGTTCGAATTCCTGATGACCGACTACACGCCGCGCTGGACTTTCTATCTGGTGCAGGATCCGCGCATACCGACGGGGTAGAGCAAGCGGCCAGCCTTGCAAATTGCCGCCACGCGGACGAATGTGCCGGCATGACTGCCGCTTTCCCAAACAACAGACCCGATATCGCCGACCTGCTGGCCTTTTATGCCAGCGTGGGCGTCGACGAGGCGCTTGAAGATCGGCCGGTGAACCGATTCGCCGAGGTTGCGCCAAAGCCTATGGAGCGCGCGCCGACGGTGGCGTCTTCGGGCGACACCGCCGCACCGCAGCGTTCGACGAACATCTCTCGCGCCGAAGCCGGAGACAGAGCAAATGCGCCACCGGTTGCGCGGCCGCCATCTGCGACGACTGCGGTTCCCGACGAAGCGCAAGCAGCACTTGCCCGCCAGTTGGCAACGACGGCAACGACACTGGACGAGCTTCGCCAGCACATGGCGTCGTTCGACGGCTGCAATCTCAAGACCACCGCCAAGAGCCTGGTGTTCGCCGACGGCAACCCGGAAGCAGCTGTGATGCTGGTCGGCGAAGCGCCTGGCCGCGACGAGGACATCGAGGGCCTGCCCTTCGTCGGCCGCTCGGGCCGGCTGCTCGACCGCATGCTGGCAGCGATCGGGCTCGACCGCACTTCGGTCTATATCGCCAACGTCATTCCCTGGCGGCCGCCGGGCAATCGCACACCGACGCCGCACGAAACCGAGATTTGCCGGCCGTTCATCGAGCGGCAGATCGAGCTGGTCAATCCGAAGGTGCTGATCAACCTTGGCGGCCCGTCAGCCAAGACCTTGCTCAATACCTCCGAAGGCATCCTGCGGCTGCGCGGCAACTGGCGGGTCCATACGACGGCATCCGGCATCGCCATTCCCGCCATGCCAACGCTGCATCCGGCTTATCTCTTACGAACGCCCGCGCACAAGAAGCTGGCGTGGCGGGATTTTCTCGAGGTGAAGGCAAAGCTGCGGGAAATTGGCTGAGGCTTGGCAAGTAGCCAATCTCCGACATGGATGCCGTACCGATAACCTCCGAGGTAATTGAAATACGTCTCCTCTCAGCCTAACCATGCCTCATGACAACACCCCAAACCTCCGCCGGCAGCCTCATTCGCGAATGGCGCACGCGCCGGCGCATGTCGCAGCTCGATCTCGCGATGGAGGCCGAGATCTCGCAGCGGCATCTGAGCTTCGTCGAGAGCGGCCGTGCCGCGCCCTCACGGGATATGGTGCTGCATCTGGCCGAGCAATTGTCGATCCCGCTCAGGCAACGCAACCGGTTGCTGCTCGCCGCCGGCTTTGCCCCCAGCTTCGGCGAGCGCTCGCTCACCGACACGACGCTGGCGCCGGCGATGGCGGCGGTCGAGATCGTGCTCAAGGGGCACGAGCCTTTCCCGGCACTCGCTGTCGACCGCCACTGGAACCTGGTTTCGGCCAACGCCGCCATCGCTCCCTTCCTTGCCGATATCAGCGAGGCTTCGCTGCTGACGCCGCCGGTCAACGTGCTTCGCCTCAGCCTGCATCCCGGCGGCATCGCACCACGCATCGTCAATCTCCAGGAGTGGCGAGCGCATCTGCTTGAGCGCCTGAAACACCAGAACGACGCCTCCGGCGACCCGGTGCTGGTCGAGCTGGAGCGTGAACTGCGGACCTATCCGTCCGGCTTGAAGGGCAGCCGGCCGACGCCTGTCGAGCCGAATGCCATCGTGCACCCGCTCAGGCTGGCGCATGGCGATCAGGTGCTGTCATTCATCAGCACCATCACCGTCTTCGGCACGCCGCTCGACGTGACGCTGTCGGAACTGGCGATCGAATCGTTTTTCCCGGCCGACGAGCAGACGAGGACGGTGCTGGTGCGATTGGCAAAGGAGCGGGCCGAACTGTCGTAATCACCCTTCAGGCAAAGATGCCTTTCGCGTGCGGGTGCGCTCCAGGCCAAGCTGACGCTCGCGCCAGATGATGAAAATCCCGGCGGCAACGACGATCAGGCCGCCGACGAGCATGTTCAGCGTGGCGACGTCGCCGAAGACGAGATAGCCGACGACGACGCCGAGGATCATCGAGGTGTACTCGAACGGCGCCACGACCGAGGCCTCGGCATGGCGATACGCCGCCGTCATCAGGATCTGGCCGAGGCCGCCGCAGAAGCCGGCGGCAACCAGAAGAGCCGCCTGGAGTGGCGTCAGCGCCTGCCAGCCGAACGGCAGCGACAGCAGCGACATGATGCTCGCCGTCACCGAAAACCACAGGACGATGGTCGCGGTGCGCTCGCTTTGCACGAGATTGCGCACCAAGAGCATGGCGACGGCCGAGATCGCCGCCGCGACAAGAGCGGCCATGACGCCAAGCACTTCCTGGTCGTCGAGCGCCTCATCGGAACTCAGCAGCGTCAACTCAGGCCAGGAGATGATCAGCACGCCGACCAGGCCGACCGCGACCGCGCTCCAGCGATAGACGCGGATGGCCTCGCCAAGGAAGATCGAGCTGAACACGACCACCAGCAAAGGCTGCGCATAGTTC
>NZ_RZRQ01000152.1:0-14119 GCF_003997785.1 Mesorhizobium sp. M7D.F.Ca.US.004.01.2.1
GGTCAAGGATATCAAGGCCCTCGCGCAGAAGAAATTCCGCGACCAGCGGATTGGCGAGGCTGGTGACTTCCTTAACCTGGCCGGGTGCGCCTGCGTGCCGCTCGTTCATTCAGGCCACCCAACGCGAAAACAATGAGGTCGAAAGCGCCCGGCCGGCGGACTTTTCGCGGATGATCAACTCACCCGATTCGATCTTGCCGCCCATGCCGGCAAAGGTGTCGCGCATCAAGGCATGGATGGCGAAGAAGGAGGCGCGGATCGAATAGGCGGTCAGCACCACGGCAAGCGGTTTCGGCGTCAGGATCGCGCGGCAGAGATCGGTCAAAGCAGGCAGGTCCTCGAATAATTGCCAGACCTCGCCCTTGGGGCCGCGGCCATAGGCCGGCGGGTCGAACAGGATGATGTCATAGCGGCTACCCCGGCGCTCCTCTCGCTCGGCAAATTTCACCGCGTCGTCGACGATCCAGCGGATCGGCTTGCTGCCGAGCCCGGCCATTTCCTGGTTTTCACGGGCCCAGCCGATCGCTTTCTTCGAGGCATCGACATGGGTGACCTCGGCGCCGGCGCGGGCCGCCACCAAGGAAGCAAGACCGGTATAGCCGAACAGGTTCAGCACCTTGACCGGCCGCTTCGCCGCCGCGATCAGCCCGGCCATGTGGTCCCAGTGCGAGGCCTGCTCGGGAAAGACGCCAACATGGCGAAACGAGGTGAAACGGCCGAGATAGTCGATGCCGTCATGCTTCATCGGCCAGGTCTCGCCGAGCGGCACCTTGGGGAAACGCCAGCGGCCGATGCCTTCCTCGTCGGTGTCGCCGGTGAAGACGGCGTCGGCGCGCTCCCATTCTTTTACCGGCAAGGCCTTTTGCCAGATCGCCTGGCCCTCGGGCCGCACGATCCGGTAAGGGCCGTATTGTTCGAGCTTCTGCCCGGCGCCGCTGTCGAGCAGCGCATAATCTGCATTGGGCGCGACTTCCAGGATCACCGGAAGCTGCTCGCTGGGTAGGGCGCCTTCGCGGCGGGCCAGGACGCGCGGCCCCGATTTCGGCTCGGAACGGTCGTCCGCCTTCTCCTCATGCCGCTCGCGCGGTTGCGCGTCCGGTCTGGCGGGAACGGGTCCCGTGCGCGGACGTGATGCGTCCGCCGCACCCTTTGCGGATGGATGCGGACGGTTGTCGCGGCGTTTGTCGCGAAAAGACTTCAAGCGGGGGCAACTCCGAGCGGCGTGGCCGCTTTTGACATAGGGCAACCGGCTTCGCAACCAAGTCCGACATGTAGGCCTTCCCGGTTTATGTCGGCCGGCGATGGACCAATGTCAAAGAAACAGGCAAATCTGCTGGATGTCCCGCTCCGAACGCCTGCTCGACCTCATCCAATGCCTGCGCCGGCACCGCCGGCCGGTGAGCGGGCACACGCTTGCCGACGAGATGGGCGTTTCGATCCGCACACTCTACCGCGACATCGCAACGCTGCAGGGCCAGGGTGCGCCGATCGAGGGTGAGGCGGGGCTGGGTTATGTGCTCAAGCCCGGCTTCATGCTGCCGCCGCTGATGTTCAGCGACGAGGAGATCGAAGCCATCGTGCTCGGCTCGCGCTGGGTCGCCAAGCAGCCGGACCAGCGCCTCTCGGCCGCCGCCACCAACGCGTTGGCCAAGATCGCCGCCGTGCTGCCGGACGATCTGCGCGAGGATCTTGATGCGAGTACACTGCTGGTCGGCCCTCCCGCCGCGGCCATCGAGGGCATCGACCTTGGTCTGGTGCGGCAGGCCATCCGCAACGAGCGCAAGCTCGGCTTTCTATACCGTGATGCTGGCGGCGCCGCGTCCGAACGTGTGGTCTGGCCGTTCGCGCTGGGGTTCTTCGATAAGGTGCGGGTGGTGGTGGCGTGGTGCGAGATGCGGCAGGATTTCCGGCATTTTCGCGCCGACCGCATCGCCGAACTCCAAACAACAGACGCACGCTATCCGCGCCGTCGCCAGGCACTGCTCAAGGAATGGCGGGCGACGCTCGACAAGTCGCGCGGCTCGTGATGGCTACTGCCAGAATCTGACAGTAGCCTATCTTATGGTCGCCAAGTCGAAACACCGAACCTTGGAGAGCAGACATGACCGCCCCGAATTTCGTCATCCTCTACGTCGACCAGCCGCAGCAGAGCGGTGCCTTCTACAGCGCGCTGCTCGGCCGTGAGCCGGTCGAAAGTTCGCCGACCTTCGTGCTGTTCGTTCTCGACAACGGCTTCAAGCTTGGCCTCTGGTCGCGTCACACGGTCGAGCCGGCGGCTGCCGCGGCAGGCGGTGGCGCCGAAATCGTCTTTGCGCTGGATACGCCCGATGCGGTCGATGCCACCCATGCGGATTGGTCCGGGCGCGGGCTGAAGATCCTGCAGACGCCGACCGACATGGATTTCGGCCGCACTTTTGTCGCGCTCGATCCCGACAATCATCGCCTGCGCATCTACTGGCTGTCCGACGGCGAACAAGCCAATGGGGAACAGAAATGAGTGTACACTGGATCGCAGTGGCGTCGGCCGAGCACGTCCGGCGCGGCCGTCAGGGCGGCTTCATGCAGGTCAACCACGGCAAGGCGGCACCACTGCGTCGCGTCAAGCCCGGCGATGGCATCGTCTATTATTCGGCGACCACCATTTTGGGCGAGAAAGACGGACTGCAGGCCTTCACGGCGATCGGCACGGTGCGGGAAGGCGAACCCTATCAGGGTGATATGGGTGGCGGCTTCACGCCGTTTCGCCGCGATGTCGAGTGGGCGAAGGCCGAGGAAACGCCGATCAAGCCGCTGCTCGACAGGCTGCACTTCACCGCCGGCAAGTCGAACTGGGGCTATCAGCTTCGCTTTGGCCTTTTCGAAATCGGGGATCACGATTTTCGTGCGATCGCCGAGGCGATGGGCGCCAAAATGGGCGCAACAGCAAACTAGGCCGTGCGCGCCTTATAGACGGCAATGCCGGCGGCAAGGTCCTCGAGCGCTGCGCCGACCGACTTGAATAGCGTAATCTCAGCGGCGCTCTCGCGGCCCTTCTTCTGGCCGCGCGCCAATTCGTGCAGATCGGCCACGATGGCTTCCGGCTTCAGCACGCCGGAGGCCAGTGGCTGGACGATGTCGCCAGCCTCCTTGGTGGCGCCGGCGCGGGTGTCGACATAGACGCGGGCGAGCCTGATCGCGTCGTCATCGCTTTCGCGCATCGTCGGCGTAAAGCCGCCGACCAGATCGACATGGGTTCCCGGCCGCAACAATGCGCCCTTGATCAGCGGTGTCGTCGTGATCGTCGCCGAGGAGACGATGTCGGCCCGCCCAAGCTCGGCATCGAGATCACTTGCCGCGCTGGCAGCGAAGCCTTCGGTGCGCAGATCGGCGGCGACCTTCTCGGCATTGGCCGGGGTGCGGTTCCAGATGCGGATGGTCCTGATCGGCCGCATGGCTGAGTGCGCCTTGGCGAGGAAGGGTGACAGCGCGCCGGCGCCGACCACAAGCAGCCGCGAGGCATCGTCGCGGGCGAGATAGGAGGCCGCGAGCGCCGAAGCGCAGGCGGTGCGCCACTGGGTCAGCCGCTGGCCGTCGATCAAGGCCTCGGGTTCGCCGGTGGCGCCATTGAGCAGGAGGTAGAGCCCCATCACCGCGGGCTTGCCGATGGCGTTGTTGTCGGGAGAGACGGTGACGATCTTGACACCGACGTGACCACCAGCCGACGTGCCGGCTGCGTTGAGGTCGGTCCAGGCCGGCATCAAAAGCAGGGTGGAGGCCGCACCATCGGGCCGCTCGATCGTATGATGGTGCCTGACCGGCTGCACCGCTCCGTCGCGAAACGCCGTGCGCAGCGTCTCGACCAGTCCGGGAAAGGTCAGCGCATGGTCGACCTCTGCGGCCGAAATGGTCAACATGAAAAACTCCGTGGGGACAAAGCCGCCGACCGGCGGTTCAAGTGGTCGGCTTCGGCAATGCCGATCCTTGGGCGGACCCTTGGGTCGACCCCTGGGCCGGGCTTTGCGGTGCCGCCGGCGCACGGCTGACCGCCTGGCGCAGGTTCTCAGCCTCGACGCCGCGCTGGCGCGCCAGCTTGCGGTAGCGGCCCTGCTTGACCCAGGTTGCCAGGCTGCCGACGATCATGCCGATGGCGAGCGCCAGGAACAGGAAGATGAACAGCGGCAAAGTCACCGTCAGCTTCGGATTGCCAGGGTTGAACGGATCCAGCGTGAAGGCGACCAGTTCGCGGTTGGCAACGGCGAGTGCGATCAGGATGATCGCCAACGGCACGAAGATCACGATGAGAATGAAGCGATTGAACATGATGTTTTCCGTCGGAAGCTGGCCTGTCCGGAAGGCCGTCTGGCGCTGACGCGCCTACTTGCCGCCGTTCAGCCTTTCACGCAATTCCTTGCCGGTCTTGAAGAACGGCACCCATTTCTCCTCGACCTCGACGGATTCGCCGGTGCGCGGATTGCGGCCGGTGCGGGCGGGACGGTTTTTCACCGAAAAAGCGCCGAAGCCACGCAGTTCGACCCGGTTGCCCTCGGCAAGGGCGTCGGTGATTTCATCGAAGATCGCGCCGACGATGTTTTCGACGTCGCGCAGGAAAAGATGCGGATTGCGCGTGGCAATAATCTGCACAAGTTCGGACTTGATCATGAGACGGGTCCCCGTGAAAGCAGTGCGGTCAAAATTATGAGGATGATTTTATTTGCTTTTTTCACTTGCCCCAAACGGCAGCTCAAGGGTGCCAGACGGAAACGAGACCGTCAAGAAACAAGCGGTCGGCACCGAGTTCATGGATGATGTCGCCGCTGTAGGCCGGCAGGCCGAGCGCACTGCCGATCGTTTGCGCCATCGCTTTGGAGAACAGGAAGCCGCCGCCCCGTTCAGTGTCCTTCCATTCGACGACCTTGAGTTTGGCATCGACGCCCTTGGTCGCCAGCCAGTCGACCGCTTCGGTCTCGCCGCCGACGGCGTCGATCAGTCCGTTGGCAACGCCCTGGCGACCGGTGAAGATCGAACCGTCGGCAAGCGCCAGCGCTTGCTCGCGGGTCATCTTGCGGCGCTCGGCAACGATGCCGACGAACCAGTCGTAGCTGTCGAGGATGAGCTTGCGGACCATGGCGCGCTCGTCGTCATTGGTCGGCTTGAAGGGAGAGGGTGCGGCCTTCAGCGGCGAGGATTTCACTTCCTCCAGCTTGACGCCGAGCTTGTCCATCAGGCCGCTGACGTCGGGATACTGAATCAGCACGCCGATTGAGCCGACGATCGAGGTCTTGCGCGCAACGATGTGATCGGCGGCACTGGCGATCATATAGCCCGCCGATGCGGCGAGCGTGCCGACTTCCGCCACCACCGGCTTGTCGGCAGCCAGCTTGCGCACCTCTTCGTAGATCGATTCACCGCCGACCGTGGTGCCCCCAGGCGAATCGATCGACAGGATCACGGCTTTCACCTTCGACGACAGGCGGATGGTTTCCAGCCGCTTGATCAGTTCCTCGTCCTCGGTGATCGTGCCTTCGATCTTGACCTTGGCGATATGGTCGACCGTCGAGCCGCCGAAATCGTCGTTGTAGAACCAGGCTGAAAGCGCAATCACCCCAAGGGCAACGATGCCGATGGCGACGACGCGCCAGAATGTCAGCTTGCGCCGCAAACGGCGGCGGTCGATCAGGTCGTCGGCTCTCAGTGCCATGGTCAGCCTTTCAGTCGGCGGGAGGAGACGCTTTTAGACCATGATCCTCCCATCTGGAAGCAGTTCTCTTTCCCGGCAGTGTTTGAAATTTGCGGAAACGCCCGATTCTTGGCCGAGTTGTGCAAACGCCGTATATATCGGCAAAAGGCATAGGAGACGTCATGATCGCCAAACACACAACCGCCGAAGATATGGCTCGAACTGTAGGCGTCGACCCGAACACATTCCGCGAAGCGTTGCGTAACGCGAAGCACCCTCGGAAACGCAACACTGATTGGGAAGTGAAAATTGGCAGCCCATCGTATTCGGGAATGCGCACCGTTCTGGTTGGTCTCATACAGCGGAAGGTGGCCTGACGCTGACCGGATCCAAGGCCAGAAAGCGCCCCGCCGACGTGATCGGCAACGCCGTTTGGCACCATGCGCATTGCCAACATCAAGTCGCCGGCCAACGCGCTTGTCTGGTTTCAAATTTCAAACTGAGACACTACCTCTTTCCCACACGATGGGACAATCGGCGCGGATGGTCGAGATAGCCATGCCGCATACACGATCGACCGGGCCGGCCAGGCGGGCATCCGACATCTCCCCTCACGTATTTGCGCAGTCACCGCGAGGTCGGGCGGGAGACAGACAGCTGATAAATTTTACCCCGCGTGTCTGTTTCTGCTATGAAGAACGGCCAGTTGTGCGGATCTGGGTTTCATCTGTACAAATGCGGCTGTCACATTTTTGCAGTTTTCCTGGGCTTGTGCTTGCTTGAAGGCGCCGGCGTCCCACCTATAGGCGGTGCTCCCGGGTGGGCAGGGGTTTAGAAGAAAGCAGTGAATGTTAGCGCGACCGAATGAACCGACCAGCGCCGAGATGGAGTTGGTCCCCCAGGCGGACGGCCGGACGCGTGGCGACGCGTTCGACCGCGCGCAACGTCATTCGCGCCGTGTGCGCATTCTCAAGTTTGCCGTGCCACTGGCTGCGGCCCTGATCGCCATCGCTTTCCCGGTCTATTCCTATCTGGCCGCACCCGTCTCCGTGAAGGTTCAGGCGGAAGGCACCGCCTTTTCCAACGGCAAGCTGGTGATGGCCAATCCCAAGCTCAACGGTTTCACCAAGCAGAAACAGCCCTATTCGATGACGGCGTTGCGCGCCATTCAGGATGTCAGCACGCAAGGTATCATCGAACTGGAAGGCATCGACGCCAAGGTGCCGATCGCGCCCGACAATGTGGCGGCGGTCAAGGCCTCGCACGGCACCTACGATCGCGACGGCAATACGATGAACCTGACCAGCGACGTGA
This sequence comes from Mesorhizobium sp. M7D.F.Ca.US.004.01.2.1, assembly GCF_003997785.1. NCBI lineage: Bacteria > Pseudomonadati > Pseudomonadota > Alphaproteobacteria > Hyphomicrobiales > Phyllobacteriaceae > Mesorhizobium > Mesorhizobium sp. M7D.F.Ca.US.004.01.2.1. Next base: position 6,971 of record NZ_RZRQ01000152.1, read on the forward strand.
CGATCACCACAACCGACGGCATGCAGGCCAAGTTCAAATCGGTCTTCCTCGACATGGGCAAAGGCACTATGAAGACGGGAGATCCCGTCGATGTCAGCCGTGGCGGGTCGCGGATCACGGCGGATTCGATGTCGGTCCAGGACAATGGCAAGATTCTGGTCTTCGAGAACAAAGTGCGCGTCAACATCGATTCCGCCGCCTTGAAGACGGCAGAGGGAAACAGCGGAGAAACCAATGCGGCTCAGTAGTTCGACGCGGCTCGCGGCTGCAACTTCAGCGTTGCTGCTGCTCGGACTTGTGCCGTCATTGGCGCAGACCACCAGCCAATCAGGCCTCAAACTGTCCGGCGACAAGCCGATCCAGATCGAGAGCGACAAGCTGGAGGTCCGCCAAGCCGACAGTGTCGCCATCTTCACGGGCAATGTCAGCGTCGTCCAGGGGCCGACATTGATGAAGGCCGGCAAGATGATGGTCTATTACGTCAAGGACCCCAACGCCGGCGCCAAGGGCGCGGAAGCGGCTGGCGCGGCAGCCATGACCGGCTCGGCCAACATCGATCACCTGGAGATTTCCGACAAGGTTTACATCAAGTCGGATGCGCAGGTCGCGACCGGCGATCAAGGCAGCTTCGATATGAAGAGCCAGGTGCTGGTGCTTTCGGGCAAAAAGGTCGTTCTGTCGCAGAACGACAACGTCTTGGTCGGCTGCAAGCTCGTCGTGCAGATGAAAACCGGGCTGGCCCAGGTTGATCCATGCGCTGGGCAACGCGTCCAGATGTCGATCACGCCGCCGCCGAAATCGGGAGCGACGAACCCCTGATGGCCAGCTTGTCGTCGCTGACGGCGCGTCTTCCGGGACGGGCCGCCGGCAAGATTTCGGCGCCGGCCACGGTGACCGTCGATGCGGTAAAGTTCAAGGGAACCCTGATCGCCAAGGGTTTGACCAAGAGCTACAAGGGCCGCAAGGTCGTCAGCGGTGTCACCATCGGCGTGCGTGCCGGCGAGGCCGTCGGATTGCTTGGCCCCAATGGCGCCGGCAAGACGACCTGTTTCTACATGGTTACCGGCCTGGTGCCGGTGGATGAAGGCACGATCGAGATCGACGGCTTCGATGTCACCTCGATGCCGATGTACCGTCGAGCACGCCTCGGTATCGGCTATCTGCCGCAGGAAGCGTCGATTTTCCGTGGCCTCAATGTCGAGCAGAATATCCGTGCCGTGCTGGAAGTGGTCGAAAAGGACCGCAAGGTGCGCGAGCGCAATCTCGACGAACTGCTCGAGGAATTCCACATCAGCCATCTTCGCAAGGCGCCATCCATGTCGCTTTCCGGCGGCGAGCGGCGACGCCTGGAAATCGCGCGTGCGCTGGCGACGCGTCCGGCCTACATGCTGCTCGACGAGCCTTTTGCCGGCATTGATCCGATCGCCGTCGCCGACATCCAGCAATTGGTGCGCCACTTGACGGCGCGGGGCATCGGCGTGCTCATCACCGATCACAATGTGCGCGAAACGCTTGGCCTGATCGACCGCGCCTACATTATCCATGCCGGCCAGGTGTTGACCCATGGAAGGGCCGACGAAGTGGTGGCAAACCCGGATGTGCGGCGGCTTTACCTCGGCGAGGGTTTTACGCTCTGAGCGGTTCGTCGTTTAACGGAAACGCCAAACCGCTCTGTCTTTTCGTCTTGACGCAATTCCCAAGGGAAAGCGCTATGCGCTTTTCCCGGGAAAACCGTCTCTCACTTTTCCTGGAATTGCTCTGAGCGTGAAATTTGTTTCCTGACACGATTTTTGCGGTTCGCCCGGCTCTCTTTCCTCGATTTTACTCCGAGATAACGCTCCGGTAAGCGGGTTTTGCTAGCAATTGCCTTGACAAGCAAAAGCTGGGCCAGTTTCTATGGCCGGCTGCAAAACTCTCTTCCGGAAGTCCGGATGCGTAGACGAGGCGTTTGAAACCGAACCATGGCGTTGGCGGCCAAACTACAGCTACGACAATCGCAGTCGCTGGTGATGACGCCGCAGCTGATGCAGTCGATTCGGCTGCTGCAGTTCACCCATGTCGAGCTCGAGCATTTCATCGACGAGGAAATCGAGCGCAATCCGCTGCTGGAGCGCGCCGAACCGCAGGACGATGCCGCCGGCGACCAGGCGCAGAAGATCGAGGCGGAGCCGCAAACCACCACTGACGGCGACTCGTTCGAAAACGAGACGCAGTGGAGCGCCGAGGCGATCTCGGACAAGCCCGACACGTCGCTGGAAAACCTGTTTCCCGACGATCCGGGCACCAGTGAGCGGCTCGGTCCGGACCTGACGGCGCAATGGAAATCGGCTTCCGGAAATGGCGCGAGTTCCTCATCCGAGGGTTTTGACGCCGGCGACATGGCGGCTGCGGCGATCACGCTGCGTGACCATGTCGGCGAACAGGTCGCGCTCGCCTTCGCCGACCCCGCCGCGCGGCTGATCGCCGCCGACCTCGCCGACGGCCTCGACGAAAGCGGCTATTTGCGCGCCGACATGGCCGAGATCGCTGCTCGTCTCGGTACGGACGCCGCCGCGGTGGGTAAGGTGCTGGCTGTGTGCCAGACTTTCGAACCGGCCGGCCTGTTCGCCCGGGACCTCGCCGAATGCCTGTCGCTGCAGCTTGCCGTGCGGGACCGGCTCGATCCGGCAATGAAGGCGCTGATCGCCAATCTCGAACTGCTGGGACGGCGCGATTTCCACGCATTGAAACGGATCTGCGGTGTCGACGAGGAGGACCTGCTCGACATGCTGGCCGAGATCCGGGCACTCGATCCCCGGCCGGGGATGGCGTTTTCGGGCGGCGCCAGCGACGCGATCGTCGCCGATGTCGAGGTGCGTGCGGCCAATGACGGCAGTTGGACGGTCGAACTCAATGCCGAAACGCTGCCGCGCGTTTTGGTCGACCATATCTATTTCGCCCAGGTCTCGCCGCAGGCGAAGAACCAGGCGGAAAAGGATTTTCTGGCCGAATGCCTGCAGAACGCCAACTGGCTGACGCGCAGCCTCGACCAGCGGGCGAAGACCATCCTCAAGGTCGCCTCGGAAATCGTTCGCCAGCAGGACGCCTTCCTCGTCCATGGCGTGCGCCAGCTGAAACCGCTCAACCTGCGCACGGTGGCCGATGCCATCGGCATGCACGAATCGACGGTCAGCCGGGTCACCGCGAACAAATATATGCTGACGCCGCGCGGCGTGTTCGAGCTTCGTTACTTCTTCACCGCCTCGATCGCTGCGTCGGGCGGCGGCGACGCGCATTCCTCGGAAGCGGTGCGCGATCGCATCAAGCAGTTGATCGATGAGGAAAAACCGGTCGACGTGCTTTCCGACGATGCGATCGTCGACATGTTGCGCGAGAGTGGCGTCGATATTGCTAGGCGTACGGTCGCCAAGTACCGGGAAGGCATGAATATTCCCTCCTCGGTGCAGCGCCGGCGCGAGAAACGGGCGCTGGCCAGCGCCGGGCGCTGAGGCGGTCCGATTTTCCACAGGCCCGCACTTCATTGACAAGCCGCGGTGAAGTGGCTAGAAGCCCGCCCGCATGAGACGGGCTAGATGCCTGCATGCGGATGGTCCGTCACGACGTTGGCCTCGGGACGGTCAAAGGGCGGCTTGTGATCAACCGGAAAGTTCGGATTTAAAATCGGCGCGAGTGACGCCGCAAAGCTTGTGCGCACGGATCACGAGTATAAACTCGGGCCAGTTTGAAGCCTGAGCAAGGAAGGTCAGTTTTCAGATGAATCTGCGCATATCGGGAAAACACATGGATATCGGCGATGCGTTTCGTACACGCATCAACGATCGTGTCGGCGAAGCGATCGGCAAATATTTCGATCGCGGCTTTGCCGGACACGTCACGGTCATCAAATCGGGCTCGCGCTACTCGGCGGATTGCATGATCCGGCTGGATTCCGGCGCTTCGCTGCAGGCCACCGGCGATGCCCAGGATCCGACGCTTGCCTTTGAGGCGGCGGCGGATCGTCTGGAGACCCGGCTGCGGCGTTACAAGCGCCGGCTGAAATCACACAATTCGGGCGCCGCCAATGGCGAACCGACCGACATTGCCTATACGGTGATGGCGCCGCTTGCCGATGACGACGAGGACATTCCGGAGAATTTCGCCCCCGCCATCGTCGCCGAATCAACCATGACGCTGAAGACCATGTCGGTGGCGTCGGCGGTCATCGAGCTCGACACCAAGGACAGCCCGGTCTTCGTCTTCCGCAACGCCGGAAACGACCATCTCAACATCGTCTATCGCCGGCCCGATGGAAACATCGGCTGGATCGACCCGTCCACGACCAAGGTCGCACAAGCGTGACGACAACAGTCGCACGGGCGTGACGACAGGAGTCGCACGGGGATAAAAGCCGGCCGCACGAGGGTGAGGACTGGTGACGGCAGGCGAACAAGGGATTTTCAAGCATGGATCTGAGCGATCTTATCAACGTTCCGGCGATATTGCCGGCGTTGAAGGCGAACTCCAAGAAGCAGCTGCTGCAATTGCTGTCCGAACGGGCAGCTGCGATTTCGGGCATTCCGGAGCGGGAAGTGTTCGACACCATCCTGCAGCGTGAGCGGCTGGGCTCGACCGGCGTCGGCAACGGCATCGCCATTCCGCACGGCAAGCTGGCCGGCGTGAAGCGCATCGCCGGGGTTTTCGCCCGACTGGAGACGCCTGTCGATTTCGAATCGCTGGACGATCAACCGGTCGATCTGGTGTTTCTGCTGCTGGCGCCGGAAGGGGCGGGCGCCGACCATCTCAAGGCTTTGTCGCGCATCGCGCGGGTGCTGCGCGACGCCGACACGGTGGCCAAGATCAGGGGTACGCGCGACGCCGCGGCGATCCATGCGCTGCTGTCAGACACCCAGGCCTCGCACGCGGCCTGATATTATCTGTTTTTACGCAATTCCGGACGGAAAACCGTTACACACTTTTCCTGGAATTGCTTTGAATTGAGGCGACCTCAAGGGCCGCCATGGGCGGCCCTTTCCGTTTCAGCGGAAATTGCTGTCAGTGAATGGCGACCGTGGTCAGGTCGTTTTCCATGGCGCCGGCCAAAGCGCGGTCACGCGCGTCGGAAAGCAGGATCGGCTGGCCATTGGCGGCAAACAGCGCCCACAGTTCCATGCCGGGAGCGATTTCGCCGAGATTCGGGAAACGGCCGAGCAATTCGTCGCTCGAGACCTTTCTGAGATAAGCGACCGAGCCCTCGCCGAGATGGGCGAATTCGCCATTGGTCATGGTGATATTTTCAGTTCTGGTCATTTCAAAGCCTCCTTGGCGCGAGGACGCCGCTCAAGGCCATCCCGCATGAGAGCCATCGGTAAAGATCAGTCTTTCACCGATATGTTTATTTTCCGTACCAGCCGTTCGGACTCCGGCCGATCGAGGTCGATCGACAAAAGGCCGTTCTTCAGCTCCGCCGCGATCACCCGCATGCCGTCGGCCAGCACGAAACAGCGCTGGAACTGGCGCGCGGCGATGCCGCGATGAAGAAATTCGCGCTCGGTGTCGTCGGTCTGACGGCCGCGCACGACCAGCTGGTTTTCCTCCGTGGTGACATCGAGATCGCTTTCGGCGAAACCGGCGACCGCCAATGTGATGCGCAACCTTTCGGTCTTGCCGTCGGCGCCGCTGAGACGTTCGATGTTGTAGGGAGGGTAGCTGTCACCGGACTTCGCCAAGCGTTCCAGGGTCTTTTCCATGGCGTCGAAACCAAGGAGAAGCGGGCTGGAAAAGGGCGTCATTCGGCTCATGTTACACTGTCCTCTCAAGAGCGACATAAAGTGGAAAAACCCAGATGGCATTTTTCCCGATGGTCTTGATATGGTCCGCCCCGCGACCAAGTTCAAGCCGTCAAAAGACCCGCCCAAAAAGACCAGGTCGTGGACTCACAGGAATGATCGACATGGCGCTTGAAACGGCAAGCAGATGCAAGGAGAAGCGCGCAGGTCGGGATTGTCTTCCCCGGTCGAGCGGTTCGACATCGCAGCTCGCTGCCGCCTCGGCGTCATTTGGATGTTTCGATCAGATTCATTCAGGTCTACGGCCTCGCCAAACAAGGAATTGAAATGCCCCAATCACGCAAGATCATCATCGACACGGATCCCGGCCAGGATGATGCCGTCGCCATTTTGCTGGCGCTCGGCAGCGCCGAACTGGAGATCGTCGGCATCACAGCGGTTGCCGGCAACGTGCCGCTGAAGCTTACCGAAAAGAATGCCCGCAAGATCTGCGAGCTGGCCGGCCGGCCTGATATCAAGGTCTATGCCGGCGCCATTCGACCTCTGATGCGCGAACTGGTCACTGCCGAGGAAGTGCACGGCAAGACCGGCCTCAACGGGCCGCAATTGCCCGAACCAAAGATGAAGCTGCAGGACCAATACGCGGTCGATTTCATCGTCGAGACGCTGATGACGGAAGAGAGCGGCACGATCACGCTCTGCGCGCTCGGGCCGCTCACCAACATTGCGCTGGCGCTGATCCGCGAGCCGCGCATCGCACCGCGCATCAAGGAAATCGTGCTGATGGGCGGCGGCTTCTTCGAAGGCGGCAATGTCACCCCGACCGCCGAATTCAACATCTACGTCGACCCGCAGGCCGCCGATGTCGTGTTCAAATCCGGCATTCCGATCGTGATGATGCCGCTCGACGTCACCCACAAGGCGCTGACCACCGCAAAGCGTACGCAGGCCTTCCGCGCGCTCGGCACCAAGGTCGGCAACGCCACCGCAGAGATGCTGGAATTCTTCGAGCGCTTCGACGAGGAGAAGTACGGCACCGACGGCGGGCCGCTGCACGACCCCTGCGTCATCGCCTATCTGTTGAAGCCGGATCTGTTCAAGGGCCGCAACTGCAATGTCAGCGTGGAAACCAATTCGGAACTGACCATGGGCATGACCGTGATCGACTGGTGGGGTGTCACCAAGCGGCCGAAGAACGCCATGGTGATGCGCGACATCGACCATGATGGCTTCTTCGCGCTGCTGGTCGAGAGGCTGGGGCGGCTGTGAGAGCTTCCTTCTCCCCGTTCACGGTAGGGCAATCGCATATGGATTCTTGCGAAGAGGGATCCCCACCCTAACCCTCCCCACAAGGGGGAGGGAACGCTGCCGCGGGCTCCTATTC
>NZ_RZRQ01000153.1:0-14022 GCF_003997785.1 Mesorhizobium sp. M7D.F.Ca.US.004.01.2.1
GTGCCAGCAAAGGCAAGCGCAAAGCCGGCGGCCAAAGCCCCGGCCAAGACTGCTGCCGGAAAGACAGCGTCCGCGGCAAAGCCCGCCGCCGTCAAGCCGGCGGCGAAGGCGGTAGCGGCGACAAAGGCGCCACCGGCAGCCAAGCCTGCCGAGGCTGCCGCGAAGCGATTGCCGAAAGCACTGACGGCGCTGGCCGCGGGACTGCCGGAAAAGCCGTGGCTCAAGAGCTATCCGAAAAACGTGGCGGCCGAAATTGGTCCCTTGCCCTACAGTTCGATCGGCGATTTCCTGGTTGGCGCCTGCAAGCAATTTTCCGCGCAACCAGCCTTTACCTGCATGGACAAGTCCATCAGCTACACCGATGTCGAGCGGCTGTCGGCGGCCTTCGGCGCCTACCTGCAATCGAAAGGCCTTCAGAACGGTGCGCGCATCGCGCTGATGATGCCGAATGTGCTGCAATATCCGGTAGCCATGATGGCCGTCTTGCGCGCCGGCTATGTCGTGGTGAACATCAATCCGCTCTACACGCCGCGCGAGCTCGAACATCAGCTGAAGGACTCCGGTGCGCAAGCCATCGTCATCCTGGAGAACTTTGCCAATACCTTGCAGGCGGTGATCGCCAGGACGGCGGTCAAGCATGTGGTGGTCGCCGCGATGGGCGACATGCTCGGCGGCCTGAAAGGCACCATCGTCAATTTCGTCGTGCGCCGCGTAAAGAAGATGGTGCCGGCCTGGTCTCTGCCCGGCCATGTCAAGTTCAACGCGGCCTTGAAGGCCGGCGCCGGCGCGACTTTCAAGCCGGTCAAGGTGGCAGCCGACGATGTCGCCTTCCTGCAATACACAGGCGGCACCACGGGCGTCTCGAAGGGTGCCACGCTGTTGCACAGCAACGTTCTCGCCAATGTCGCGCAGAACGCGCAGTGGATGGAGGACGCCTATACGATCAAGCCGAAACCGGCGCACCCCAACTTCATCTGCGCACTGCCGCTCTATCATATCTTCGCGCTGACGGTGAACGCGCTGATGGGCATGCAGCAGGGCGCCCGCAATGTGCTCATTCCCAACCCGCGCGACATTCCCGGCTTCGTCAAGGAACTGCAGAAATATCCGGTACACATCTTTCCGGGCCTCAACACGCTGTTCAACGCGTTGCTCAACAATGAGGATTTCCGCAAGCTCGACTTCAAGCCGCTGGTGCTGACGCTGGGCGGCGGCATGGCAGTGCAGAGAGGCGTCGCCGAACGTTGGAAGGCGCTGACCGGCTGTCCGGTCACCGAAGGCTACGGCCTCTCGGAAACCTCGCCGGTGGCCACCGCCAACAAATTCAGCGCCGGCGACTTCACCGGCACGATCGGCCTGCCGCTGCCCTCGACGGAGATCGCCATCCGCGACGATGACGGCAACAACCTGCCGCTCGGCGAGGTCGGCGAAATCTGCATCCGGGGACCGCAAGTGATGGCGGGCTACTGGAACCGGCCTGATGAGACCGCCAAGGTGATGACCAAGGACGGCTACTTCAAATCCGGCGACATGGGCTTCATGGACGAGCGCGGCTACACCAAGATCGTCGACCGCAAGAAGGACATGATCCTGGTCTCGGGCTTCAACGTCTATCCGAACGAACTCGAGGAAGTCGTGGCGATGCATCCGGGCGTGCTCGAAGTGGCGGCGATCGGCGTGCCGGATGAGCATTCGGGCGAGGTGCCGAAACTGTTCGTCGTCAAGAAGGATCCCGCGCTCACCGCAGAGGCGCTCACCGCTTTTTGCCGCGAGAACCTGACTGGCTACAAGCGGCCCAAATACATCGAATTCCGCACCGAACTGCCGAAGACACCGGTCGGCAAGATCCTGCGGCGAGCGCTGCGCGAATAGTGGATGACGATCTTGCCGACAACGACGCACCGGATCGGTGCTCGCGCCTCGACCCGGCGACGTTCATCAAGGCGAACATGCGCCTTGTCCCTGTGCCTGCGCTCCCAGAAATCCAGTTTTACACGGCTCACCCCGGCAGCGGATTGAGGCGGCTCGTCGAGCCCGAAGACGATGCGGAAGACGTGCCGGAGCCACAACCGCCCTACTGGGCCTATATATGGGCCGGCGGCGCCGTGCTCGCGCGCTATGTCCTCGACCATCCGATGACCGTGGCGGGTCGCCGCGTGCTCGACCTCGGTGCCGGTTCCGGCCTTGTCGGCATCGCCGCCGCGAAAGCTGGGGCACGCGAAGTAATCGCCGCCGAGATCGACCGCAACGGCGTAGCCGCGATCGGCCTCAATGCCGCAGCCAACGGCGTCGAGATCATCATTGTCGACAAGGACATCACCACGGGTCGTCCGCCGGCCGTCGACCTCGTGCTTGCAGGGGACGTGTTCTACGGCCGCGAGGTCGCTCTGCGCGTCATCCCGTTCCTCGATCGCTGCCTGGCAGCCGGCATCGAAGTGCTGGTCGGCGATCCCCGCCGCACCGACCTGCCGCTGTCGCGGCTACGGTTACTCGCCGAATACCGGGTGCCGGATTTCGGCGATGCGAAGGGTGCCGCGACCAAGCCGAGCGGTGTGTTTTCCTTTGAGGCGGAAGACCGCTGGCGCTGAGATCAAAACCCAGTCACTCGGAATGACCGGATTCGACCTCCATCTTTGCCGCAACGACGTTGCTGGCCGTTACCTGAAAGCAGACATTCGACTGCGGCATCGCGTTGGCCGTTTTGCGCCTGATTCCCGCCGTTTGGGCTTGAAGTAGGAAACGGCTCCGACGCGGCTGGCCCGCCCTCGGAACGGGACCTGCTCGACTTGGCGAGAAGCTGCCATAGCAGCGTCGAACCTGGGAGGTTGCAATTCTCCAGAAGGATAATTATCTAGCGCGCTAGATACTAGCTCACCAGTGAACTCTAATTTGTCTCTTTAGGTTACGGTATGGCACCTAAAAAAAGCCCATCACAACAGGTTCGGATGCAAATCTCGTTCGCCCTCTACGGGGCGGCGGGTCGGATGGCACGCATGCACAAGCCGTTCCTCGATCCGCTGAGCCTGACCTTTCCCCAGTATCTTGTGATGCTGGAGCTCTATACGTCCGCGCCTCGGACCGTCGGTGATCTTGGAAACGCTTTGGGCATGGACACCGGCACGATCACGCCATTGCTCAAGCGGCTCGAGACCTGCGGGATGGTGACGCGAATGCGCGATCCTGAGGACGAACGCCGGGTCCTTGTCGATCTCACGCCTGCCGCTCGCAGCATCCAGGACGCGGTTTGGAGCATCTCCGGCAAGATAAAGAGTGCCTGTCAAATGTCCGAGGACGAGATCATGGCGCTGCGAGACACTCTTCATCACTTCGCTCACCCTGCCAAAATTTGAAAACCAAAGGATATGAAATGAAAATCGGAATCATTGGGGCCGGCAACATCGGCTCGCTGGTCGCAAAGAAGCTGGACGCCGCCGGCCACCAGGTGAAACTGGCCAACTCGCGTGGCCCCGAAAGTCTGGCGGACACAGTTGCTGGCACCGGCATCCAGGCCGTTGAGAGAGAGGCGGCAGTGCTAGATGCCGATGTGGTCATCCTCTCAGTGCCCTTTGCCAAGAACCCAGACCTGGCAACGGTTCTTGCCGGCGCCCCTGCTGGTGCAATCGTGGTAGACACATCCAACTACTATCCAGCCCGTGACACCAAAATCTCCGAGGTGGATAGCGGCAAGCCGGAGACCGTTTGGGCCAGCGCGCAAGTCGGACGTCCCCTTGTTAAGGCTTGGAACGCCTTGCTCTCGCTAACCTTAGCCGAGGCCGGCTTGGAGGCCGGTGTTCCAGGTCGCATTGCGATCCCGATCTCGGGTGACGACGCCGCAGCCAAAGCACTTGTCTCCGATCTCGTCAGCGTCACCGGCTTCGATACGGTGGATGCGGGCACTCTCGAAGAGTCCTGGCGACTGCAGCCGGGCACTCCTGCCTATTGCACTGAGTTGACCGCCGACGAACTCAAGGCTGCGCTCACCGCCGCTGACAGGAAACGCGCTCCATTGAACCGCGACGCTATCATGGCGTCGTTCTCCAAGCCGGATGTAGAGTTCACCCGAACTGGCGCAGTCGCAACCAATCGGTCTTTGTCTGCTTGATGTAGATTGCGGCCGCCCGCTATAAAGCGGGCGGCACGCTACCTTCGCCAGTTACTGGGGCGCCACTTTACACTGGGCCACCGCCACGGACCCTCGCACTCCATATGCTCTGAAAATTTCTGGAAGGAATGAACCTTACGGGAAACCGTGGCCCCTGGCGTCATTGACCGTCTCGCTAATCCACGTGTTGATATTGCTCGAATTTCCAGTCCGGCCTTGTGACAGTTAGGTAGGTAAGCGCGCCGGTTTCAATGTAGTGGGCAATGCCTGCTTCAACGACCACGACGTCTTTCTCACCCACGTCGTACTCCTTATCGCCAACGATAAATTTGGCCGTTCCTTTAACAATGAAATATATCTCGTTGGTTTCCTTATTTAGGTGCTGACCTGTTAGCGGGCTTCTCATCGTCAGTGTCTGATATGAAATTCCTACCTCGCTGTTTAGGAAATATTTCCATATCGTGCCCTCTAAAGTATTTATTTCTCTCGATTTGTTAGCTGGAATATGCATCGATTGTCCTCATTGATCGTACTTAGTTTTTCTTCATCGAGTTGCGGCGAATTTGCTCTATTCGCCGCCGAATTCTCGCGCTCGGCCTGTGGCCACGTTTTTCGTCTGATCTGACCACTAGGCGCCGCAGGCACAGTCAGCCGCGCTGAACCGCAGCCTCGAGCAGCACCTTGGCCGCATCGCGCGTTGCAAGCGGTTCAACGCCCCCCCGCATGGCTTGCGCGTTCACGAGCGAGCCCTGGATGAGTGCGAGAATCTGAACGACCACGCTCTCTTGATTTTTCAACTTCAAGGGCTGGACGAGCGACGCGACAAACTTACGTAGGTCATGGAAGTAAGCTGCGAGCGTTGCCTGCACCTCTGGCGTTTCCGCGTCCGGTCCGAACTCGGCCAGCCCGCGAACGAAAGGACAGCCGCGAAAAGTAGGCGCTTGAAAGGACGCGTTCAGTGCGTCGAAAATGGCCAGCACGCGATCCAGCGGTGCCGGTCCAGCTTGTTCAGTCGCAGTCGCCAGCATGTCGAACCACAGCGCGCTTTTATGGCGCAGATAGGTAGCTGCAAGATTGGCCTTCGAGGGGAAGTGCTTATAGAACGTCATCTTTGCGACGCCGCTCTCGGCGATGATGCGATCGATTCCCACGGTATGGATGCTGTTCCGATAAAATAGCTCGGACGCTGTTTTCAGAATTCGCTGTCGCGGAGCCAGGGCGTCCAGCGACCGCGATTCCAGGTCGAGGTACTCACTCACATCCAAAGTTTTCATTCTCGCCTGCCGGTGCGCGTTCGGTGTAGAAACAGAATAGTCTGTCTATTTTCCCATTGCAAGATACATACAGGTCTGTATATATCTCGCTTGCCCCGTTAGGTGGGCAAGCGAGAGGATCGAGAAAATGAGCAGTAAGGTTGCAGTTGTTACCGGGGCGAGCAGCGGTTTTGGAAAGCTCACCGCCTTGGAGCTCGCCAGGCGCGGTCACGTGGTGGTCGCGACCATGCGCGACATCGAAGGCAAAAACAGCCAAATCGGCAGCGAGCTAATCGACGCTGCAAAAACCGGAGGGCATCTCCTGCAGGTCATTGAGATGGATGTAACGGACGAAGCGTCGGTCAACGCTGCGATCGATCGGGTGGTCAAGCAACACGGCAGAATCGATGCGCTCGTCAACAACGCAGGCACGATGTTCGTCGGCTTGACCGAAGCCTACACGGTGGCAGACATCGAGCAGCAATTTGCCGTGAATTTTTTTGGGGCTGTAAGGGCCGATCGCGCCGTACTACCACATATGCGTGCAGCGGGTAGCGGCGTCCTCATCCATGTGACCTCGTTGATGGGGCGCGTCATCGTTCCGTTCTTTGGTGTTTATTCCGCCAGCAAGTTTGCGCTTGAAGCGCTAGCCGAGGCGTATCGATATGAACTGTCCAGCTTCGGGGTTGACTCAGTGATCGTGGAACCGGGGCCATTTCCGAGCAATCTGCTTCCATCCAGCCCAGCGCCCTCCGACGAACAGGTATTGGCGACATATGGCGCTGTTGCGTCGGTCCCAGGCCAAATCAAAAACAACTCCGACCAGGCACTTGATCCTGCGAATCCACCCCGCCCTCAGTTGGTGGCTGACGCCATCGCACGGCTAGTCGAGGCTACGGAACGGCGCCCATTGCGCACCGTCGTCATGCCAGAGGGCATGGACTTCGGGGTGGAGGGACTGAATCAGGCCGTCGCTCCCATTCAAAACAACCTGCTGACTGCGCTCGGAATGTCGAACATGATCTGACAGCGGGTACGGCCAATGGCGGTCGTAGTGGCGCATCCGAAGCGAAGATGGCCTCCTGGATCGTGCACCGGCCGTGCCCACCGTTGTGGGCGGAAAGGGCGGCGCGACAAATCCGGAGCAGTTGTTTGCTAACGGCTATGCCGCCTGCTTTGAGGAATGTGGTTACAGACACGCCCTCTGACCGAATGTTAGCAACGCGCTCCATTTTTGCCACGCGGGTAGTGCCCCCAAGTGGCAGCCTACAACCTCAAACGACGGCTTTCGGCCCATGGCAGACATAGAAGCGAGCGACTGCATGTCTGCTTTCCTGAGCTGCTTCCCCGAAATCTGCCCGCTTTCCACCCGATCTCAGCCGTTGGCGGGAAAGTCCAAGTTGATTTTGCCCCGGCGTTGGAGTCAGATCGTCTCCTTGACCCGCGCCGAGAGAAAGTCAGGCAGATCGGCAACCGAATCGAGAACGACGTCGGCAATGCCGGACAGCGATTCGCGTGTGCCGGTGCCGGAGAGCACGCCGACCGCCAGCCCGCAGCCGCCGGCGCGCGCCATTTCGAGGTCATGCCTGTTATCGCCGACCATGGCGATCTCCGCCGGCCTTAGGCCGGTGAGATCGCTGAAGGCCAGGATGGTGTCGGGCGCCGGCTTCGGATTGGCCACCGCGTCGTAGCCATAGGCCGCGTCGAACAATTGGGCGACGCCAAGCGTGACCAGCGTCTTTTCCGCACCGCTGGTCGAATCGTTGGTGGCAACGCCAAGCCGGTAGGACTTCCTGTGCAGTGCCGTCAGCGTGTCGACGATGCCCGGCAGCGCCACCGCCATTGCCGAGCCCTGCATCGAGGTGATCTCGTTGAAGCGGGCAACCGCAAGCATCTGGTCCTCGTTGGACAGGCGCGGGAACCACAATTCGACGACGTCGAGATTGGTGCCCGACGCAAAGATCGAGTCCGGCTTGAAGCGCTTGTTGGTGAAATCGAAACCGGCAGCGGCCAGCAGCCTGTCGGCTTTCCAGCGATCGCCTTCCGACGCATCCATGGCCATGAAGTCGGCAATGCCGAGCCAGGTCGCGTTGAAGTCGACAAGCGTTCCATCCTTGTCGAACAATATTCCCTTGATGTCTGCCAAACTTTTCACTCCGAGCCACGCAAATGGTGGATGAATCCCACAAGGCCAGCGGTCGATGCGTCTCGCTTCGCGGCACTTTCCTTGCCCTCCACGACAGGCAAAAGGCCGGTGGCCAGTTCCTTGCCAAGCTCGACGCCCCACTGGTCGAAGGAGTTGATGTTGAACAGCGTACCCTCGACGAAGACGCGGTGCTCGTAGAGCGCGATCAGCCGGCCGAAGGTGCGCGGGTCGAGTTTGCGGTAGAGGATGGTCACCGAGGGCCGGTTGCCGGAGAAGACGCGGTGCGGGGCTATCTTGTCGACCTCGGCCGGCTTCATGCCCTTGGCCAGCATCTGGGCGCGGGCCTCCTCAAGCGTGCGGCCCTTCATCAGCGCTTCCGACTGCGCCAGGCAGTTGGCGAGCAGCAGATCATGCTGATGCTTGAGATCGGGCTCGTGGCCGATGGCCGCGGCGAGGAACTCGACCGGGATGAAATCGGTGCCCTGATGCAGCAGCTGGAAGAAGGCATGCTGGCCGTTGGTGCCGGGCTCGCCCCAGACCAGCGGTCCGGTCGGCGTCGCCGCAGCCGTGCCTTCGAGGGTGACGCTCTTGCCGTTCGATTCCATGTCGAGCTGCTGCAGATAGGCAGGCAGCCTGGACAGGCGCTGGTCATAAGGGATGACGGCGCGAGCCGGGTAGCCGCAGATCACGCGATGCCACCAGCCGACCAGCCCCAGCAGCGCCGGCAGGTTCTCCTGCACGGGCGCGATGCGGAAATGCTCGTCCATCTCATGCGCGCCATCGAGAAAGGCACGAAAATTCCTCGGGCCGACAGCGATCATCACCGGCAGGCCGATGGCGCCCCAGAGCGAATAGCGGCCGCCGACCCAGTCCCAGAAGCCGAAGACGCGATCCGGCGCGATGCCGAACTTGGCCACCAGGTCGAGCGCGGTCGAGACAGCGGCGAAATGCTTGCCGACCGCTTCCTTGCCGAGCGCCTTCTGCACCCAGTCGCGCGCCGTCTGGGCATTGGTCATCGTCTCGACGGTGGTGAAGGTCTTGGAGGCGATGATGAAAAGCGTGGTTTCGGCGGACAGCCCCTTCAGCGTGTCGTGGATATGGGCGCCGTCGATGTTGGAGACGTAATGCGCGCGCGGCCCGTCATGATAGGGCGCCAGCGCCAGCGTCGCCATGGCCGGGCCGAGATCGGAGCCGCCGATGCCGATGTTGACGATGTCCGTGATCTTCTTGCCGGTGGCGCCGGCCGCCTTGCCCGAACGCACGGCATCGGCAAAGGCGCCCATGGCGTCGAGCACGGCGATGACATCCGCCTTGACGTCCTGGCCATCGACAATGACGCCCTTGCCGGTCAGGTTGCGCAGCGCCGTGTGCAGCACGGCGCGGTCCTCGGTGACATTGATCTTCTTGCCGGCAAACATCGCGGCGCGACGGCCTTCGAGATCGGCCGCCTTGGCGAGCTTTTCCAGCAGGTCCATGGTGGTTACGTCGACCGCGCATTTCGACCAGTCGAGCAGAAGGTCGCCATCGGTGGCGGAGAAGGTCTCGAAGCGCTTGGGATCGACGGCGAAAGCCTGGCGCATGCTGGCGGGCGCCGCGGCGCGATGATCGCGCAACGCGGCGAGCTGTTTTTGAAAGGACGATTGATCCACTGCCAAACTCCGAAACCTCGAGCCATCATTACGGACCGGATGTTTCCGGCGCGTGTCGTCGCGACAATCTATTGAGCCGAATTCCACTCGTTTCAATGCGCAGCGATGACGCAGACGTCACGCAGCGATGACGCACGGAGTCATCGCCGGGATGACGCGCCGCGTCACCCTGGCATACCGCAGCGCAGCATCAAAATGGCGTGAAGGATCACTGGCATAAATCCCAACGATCAGAAAAATTGATTGGCGCAACCCCTTGTGCCACGGTTACGTTCGGCTGGTCCAGCCAAGCAAAAAAGGCTGGCCATCGAGGAACATCTTCCATGCCACAGCGAAACGATACGGCGATATGGTCCGGCCTGTTCCGGATTTCGGCTGAATCCGGCCAGACCCTGCAGGCGCAAATCCGCCAAGCCATCGTGGCCGCCATTCTCGACCGCCAGATCGCCGCTTCGATGCCGCTTCCTTCCTGCCGGATCCTGGCCGAAAAACTCGGCGTTGCGCGCGGAACCGTCGTGCTGGCCTTCCAGCAGCTCGTCGACCAGGGCTTCCTGGTGGCACGCGAGCGGCGTGGCCATTTCGTCAATCCCGATGTGCTGGCGACGCCGGCCAAGCCGCACCAGAAGGCACCCGACCAGGCCAACGAGATCGACTGGAAGGCACGCCGCAAGATCGCCGCCAGCGACATGCCGCCGCCGGCAAAGCATGAGAACTGGATCAAGTCGTCCTACCCCTTCGTCTACGGCCAGTTCGATCCGGCGCTGTTCCCGACCGCCGAGTGGCGCGAGTGCAACCGCATGGCGCTTGCCGTGCTCGAGATCCGCAACTGGGCGTCCGACATGGTCGACCGCGACGATCCGCTGCTGATCGAGCAGATCCAGGCGCGGCTCCTGCCGCGGCGCGGCATCTTCGCCAATCCCGACGAGATCATCGTCACGCTGGGCGCCCAGAACGCGCTCTATATGCTGGCGACGCTGCTGATGGCCAAGGGCTCGAAGGTGGCGATGGAGGACCCCGGCTACCCCGACGCCCGTTCGATCTTCCGCCTTGCGGGGGCCGAGATACAGCCGGTGCCGGTCGACCAGTCCGGCATCGTAACCGCTTCTATTGCCAATGATTCCGGTTTCGTCTTCGTCACGCCCAGCCACCATTGCCCAACCATGGTGCCACTGTCGGCGGAACGGCGGCAGGATCTTCTGGCGCGAGCCAACCGCTACAACCAGATCATCATCGAGGACGGCTATGACAGCCAGCTTCTCGACGAAGCACCGCAGCAGGCGTTGAAGAGCCTCGATCGTTCCGGCCGCGTCGTCTATGTCGGCTCGATGTCGAAGACGCTGGCTCCCGGCCTGCGGCTCGGCTATATCGTCGCTTCGGCTGGCCTGATCTCCGAACTCAGGGCACTGCGCCGCTTCATGCTGCGTCATCCGCCGGCCAACAACCAGCGCGCCGTCGCGCTGTTCCTGTCGCTTGGCCATCACGAGGCACTGGTGCGGCGGCTGTCGTCGGCCTTCGACGAGCGGCGCAAGCGGCTGGTCCATGCGATTTCCGCCTTTCTGCCGGAGTGGCGTTCGACCGATTCGGCCGGCGGCACATCGCTGTGGCTCGAGGGACCGCGCGGCACCGATGCGCGCGGGTTGGCCGAGGCAGCAGCCTCGCGCAGCGTCATCATCGAACCGGGCGACCGTTTCTTCGATCGCACTGAAAAACCTTCGCGTTTCATGCGGCTGGGCATCTCGTCGATCGCGCTGCAGCACATCGAGCCAGGCATCCGCGAACTGGCCACCGCCGCCGGACGCAGGCCCGCGGCCGCCTGATCCATCACCTGACCCTTGGACGGAGCCGCGCAAGCGTGGCTCCGTCCTTTAGCCCTCTGGCATATGTAACCGGACCGGCTGGCCCATAGGCTGTGCCAATGCCGGCGGCATAGTCGGGAGCACAAGGGGAAGAAGCAGCCGATGGTGGACCAACCGCCGCGCTCTGCTTCTCAGAAAGGTGGAGTGCCTCCATGTCAGTTCTTGAAAAGCAGGAAGCGGCGGCGGATCAGCGTTCGCGCCGCTCCGGCGGGCGCGAAGCGCGCCGCGCCATGCGGGCAGCACCATTGGCCGACGACATCAAGCCGGTACGTGCCGGCCTCGAAGGCGGCAGCTACGGACCGCTGACCCGGAACGACCAGGAACGCATCCACGAAGCGGTGCTGACGCTGCTGGAAACGGTCGGCTTCGCCAACGCCATTCCCTCCTGCATCGAGGCCCTGACAGAGGCCGGCGCCAGCTATGGCGACGATGGCCGCATCCGGTTCCCGCGCGCACTCGTGCTCGACACGATCAGACGAGCGGCACGACATTTCACGTTGCACGGCCAGGACCCCAAGCACGACATGCTGATCAAGGGCAAGCGGGTGCATTACGGCACGGCGGGCGCCGCAGTGCATCTGGTCGATGTCGAGAAGCGCGAATACCGCGAATCGCTGCTGCAGGACATCTATGACGCCGCCCGCCTCGTCGAAGGGCTCGACAACATCCATTTCTTCCAGCGGCCGATGGTGCCGCGCGACATTCCCGACCCGCTCGAAATGGACTTCAACACGCTCTATGCCTGCGTGATGGGCACGTCCAAGCATGTCGGCACCTCATTCACGGTACGCGAGAACGTGCAGCCGGCGCTCGAAATGCTTTATGCAATTGCCGGCGGCGAGGAGAATTTCCGCGCCCGGCCGTTCGTGTCGAATTCCAACTGCTTCGTCGTGCCGCCGATGAAGTTCGCCGAGGACGCCTGCGGCGTGCTCGAAGCCTGCGTCGAGGGCGGCATCCCGATTCTCCTGCTGTCGGCCGGCCAAGCCGGCGCCACGGCGCCTGCGGCGATTGCCGGTGCGGTGGTACAGGCGGTGGCTGAAGTGCTGGCCGGTCTGGTCTACGTCAACGCCATCAAGCCGGGCCATCCGGCGATCTTCGGCACCTGGCCGTTCGTGTCGGATCTGCGCACCGGCGCCATGTCCGGCGGTTCGGCCGAGCAGGCGGTGCTGACCTCGGCCTGCGCGCAGATGGCGCAATTCTACGATCTGCCCGGCGGCTCAGCCGCCGGGATGACGGATTCGAAATTGCCCGACATCCAGTCCGGCTATGAAAAGGGCATCACCGATGTGATGGCCGGCCTTGCCGGGCTCAATCTTGTCTATGAATCGGCCGGCATGCACGCTTCGCTGCTCGGCTTCTGCCTGGAAAGCCTGATCATCGACAATGACATGCTCGGCCACTGCCTGCGCTGCGTGCGCGGCATCGAGGTGACGGACGAGGCGCTGTCGATCGACACCATCGCCGATGTCTGCCTGAAGGGACCGGGGCACTATCTCGGCAATGAGCAGACGCTGCGGCTGATGCAGACCGAGTATTTTTACCCCGCCGTCGGCGATCGCTTTTCGCCCAAGGAATGGAACGAAAAGGGCCGGCCCGACATCTTGCAGCGGGCGATCATCGAGAAGAAACGCGTGCTTGCCGAGCGCTTTCCGCGCCATGTGCCGAAGCTGATCGACGACAAACTGCGCGCCCGCTTTGGCGAGATGATCAAACTGCCGCGCGGCAGCATGGGCGGCTAAAGAGCGCTCGCCGGAACAGTTATTCGGCGCTCAGCCCGTACCGCTCGACGACCTCGGCATTGATCAGTTTGGCGTGCAGCGCCATCAGCACGATTTGCGCATCGAAACTGTCGCCGGCCTGCACCGCGGCCTCGACCCGGCGCTCCACCTCCTGCCGCTGCTGCAAGCCATGGGAGCTTTCGAATGTTTCAGGCCCGGCGATGCAATAGCTGAACAGCCGCGCCACTTCCGCATAGGCTTGGCTGGGCGGCTCGTCGGGCCAATGATCCTTCATCAGATTGACGATGGTGAGTTTCACGCCCTCCGGCACGAGGGCGGGATGAAGGTCGGCGCCACGCAATGCGGCGTCGAGCTGCCTGAGATCGCCCGAGCGGCCGAACAGTCCGAGGAAGCCGAGAGAAGAGCGTCGTCCCGCCATGAGTCCCAATCCGTTTCCAACCACTTAGGTGGTTCGCAAGCGGAATACAAAGGAAGGCGGACATCTAAAGCGTGTCGCGTCTGAATGGATTCAGACGACCCGCTGTCTTTGTTTTGATGCATGTCGTTCTCCCAAAACCGAGGTCACTTTTGGGCGACATGCATTAGCCACCCGCCGCCAACAGCAAGACACCGGCCAGGGCGCATGCGGCGAGCGTCGGCAGCATGCCGATTTTCAGCTTCAGGATGGCGATCATGGCAGCACCCGAAAGCAGCGCCGCGCGCCAGTCGATCGACGAAAACACCGGCACATTCATGCCGAGACCCGTCGCGTGCACCTCACGGAAGATGACGTGCAAGGCAAACCACAAAGCGAGATTCATGATCACCCCGACAACGGCGGCGGTGATCGCGCCAAGTGCTGCCGACAAGGCCTTGTTGCCGCGCAGGGCCTCGATGTAGGGCGCGCCGAGGAATATCCAGAAGAAGCACGGCGTGAACGTCACCCACAAAGTGAGCAACGCGCCCAGCGATCCGGCAAGCAGCGGGTCCAGCGGTCCGGCGTGGCGGAACGCGGCGATGAAACCGACAAACTGCAGCACCAGGATGAGCGGACCTGGCGTCGTTTCGGCAAGCCCGAGACCATCGACCATTTCACCCGGCGCCAGCCAGCCGAAGGACTGGACGGCTGCCTGCGCGACATAGGCGAGGACCGCATAGGCGCCACCGAAGGTGACGACCGCCATGAGACTGAAGAACCGGCCTATCTCGGTCCAGACGCTTGCAGAGCCGGTGAACCACCAGACCACAAGAACAGGCCCGAGCCAGATCGGCAGCCAGATGGCGACAGTGCGCGGTGC
>NZ_RZRQ01000154.1:0-14016 GCF_003997785.1 Mesorhizobium sp. M7D.F.Ca.US.004.01.2.1
CCACTGTCGCCGGAAGCATCTGGCGGCTGGGTCGACGCGGATGGGCTGGATGGAAGGCCCGGACCGGTGGTGAAGGCAACCATGGCTATGGCGGAACGGTGCTGACAAAAGACGGGTTCATTGTCGCGACCTTCGATTTCGAGGATGCGCTGCGCGCCGACGCGGCGGCGGCGATCAAGCGAT
Source organism: Mesorhizobium sp. M7D.F.Ca.US.004.01.2.1 (assembly GCF_003997785.1). Taxonomy (NCBI): domain Bacteria; kingdom Pseudomonadati; phylum Pseudomonadota; class Alphaproteobacteria; order Hyphomicrobiales; family Phyllobacteriaceae; genus Mesorhizobium; species Mesorhizobium sp. M7D.F.Ca.US.004.01.2.1. Next base: position 184 of record NZ_RZRQ01000154.1, read on the forward strand.
TGAACGATACTGGGGTGTCGATGCAAATGCTGTCGGGCGATACCGCAGGTGCCTGCGGTGAAGTTGCAAGAATGCTGGGTGTCGAGGACTTCGTTCCGTGCCTGCTGCCGTCGGGCAAGGTCGAGCGCATCGAGACCCTGGCGAAAGACGGACACAAGGTTCTGATGGTTGGCGACGGCCTCAACGACACGCCGGCGCTGAGCGCGGCGCATGTCTCGATCGCTCCGGCCACCGCCGCCGACATTGGCCGCAATGCCGCCGACTTCGTATTCCTGCGCGAAAGCCTTCTGGCAGTGCCTCTCGCGCTGGACGTCTCGCGCAAGGCGGGACACCTGATCCGCCAGAACATCGCGATTGCGATCGTCTACAATGCCGTCGCCGTGCCGATCGCCATCCTGGGCCACGCCACGCCTTTGTTAGCGGCGATTGCCATGTCTGCCTCATCGGTGCTTGTTATTGGAAACGCATTGCGCTTGCACGGCTTCGGGGCGAATGCGACGCTGCAAGTTATTCAAAAAGTCGGACGCTCCGCAGTCAGCTATTCGGCATAATCCTCGTGACGACGTTGCTCTATCTCATACCAGTGGCCCTTTTTCTGGGTGCACTGGGTGTGTCCGGCTTCGTCTGGGCATTGCGAAGCGGTCAATACGAAGATCTCGACGGAGCCGCCGAGCGGATACTAATTGATCGGGACGACAAACCGGAACGCTGATTTCAATCCGCTGTGCATAAGATGCGCGGATCGCGCTCGTCAGTCGAGCCGGCTCGGTCGGGAACAAGCTGTCCATGCTCCATGCTCCATGCTCCATGCTCCATGCTCCATGACCATCTTGACCTAAGCTGCACACTACATTTGTGAAAAGCCTCTGTCGTGCGAAGGACTGCCTCCCATTGCACCCAGTATGAGGCGTGTGATGCCACGAGAGTACCTCGCGTGGCCGGACGAGAGCTTGGCAATGTGCGCACGGGTTCCAAAGTGGAACGTCACGGTCGATCACCTGACCGTGAACCGCCAGTGCCGATTGGTCATGTCTGGCTGATCCAGATCAGGGTCATACTCATCGGCGTGGTCTATTGACCAGTCTTCGACGGAGAAATGCATGACTTACGGAAAGATTGGTCGTCATTATCAGCACCTTCACGGTTCTGGGTTTTCTGTCGTGTGGTCGGCCATGCCTTGTGCTTACGGCGCAGCCATTAGCTGACCGGCGTCGTGTGTATCTCGCTTGCTGGCTGACCATCCGCGTGGCTTGCGCGGACAGGGGGCCGATCAACAGCTTTCGCCTTTGATGGGTTGTGTGCGTCGTTGCCGATCCATCCCGATTCCCGGCCCGCGCCTTGAGGCTATGCGACGGTACCGGAACCCAGCGCACGTCACGCGGTTCCGCGCGCGTGGTGTCCGCTCGTCACGACGATGAACGAACAAGCGGCTGGAGTACCATGAACACCGTACACATCATCGACTGCCACAATGCAAATGACTACTTCGCCGACAGGCAAGAGGGACCGATCGTGCAGCACTTGTTAAAGGCTGTCAACATCCGCGCGGAGCTCCAAATGGCGTTGAACCGAACGAAATTTGGTGAGGCTGTAGTACGAGCGATGGAGGCGGAGTGCGACGTGCTTCACATCGCCGGGCACGGCAATGGTGACGGGATCGCTTCGTCCAGTGGGCGAAGTGGCCTTCTTTGGGCTGACTTCGTAAAAATGTTCCAGGGCTCGCATCCAGCGCCGAAGATCCTCGTGATGTCAACGTGCTGCGGAGCATCATCGGGGTTGGGACGTGCGTTTTCGAAATCGATCAACCGTCCGAAGTTGATCATTGGTTCGAGTGACGCGCGCTATTTCGACGACTATGTCGCCGCGTGGGCTTTGCTCTATCGGCGACTGAATTGCAAGGACATCGACATCGAAGCCATGCAGCAGGTTCTTGATGAGATATGCGCGGTCGTGGATAAAAGTTTCCGCTACCTTGGCTGGGATGACGAGAGAGAGCGCTACGTTCGATACCCTCACCCTCGCAAGAGAGCCCGCTTCGACGTCGTGGAGCGTGAGTAGTATGCGCAAGGGTTCCAGGTGGAATGTGGCGATCGATGCGGCGCGGCCGTCGCTGACCAGCGTCGCGAGTGTCTCGCTTGCTGGCGGCGATCTGCGCGGCTGCGCGGCGAAAGGGCGGGATCGGTTAGCCGCATCCACCTCTGAGCGCTTTGAGTGCTTCGTTGCCGATCGATGCGAATCTCCCGGCCCAGCGCCTTTAGGCAATGCGGCGGGCACGGAGCTCATGTCACTCGGCTCAGTTCCACCGTTACACGAGGATAGGCGACCGGATGGCGGCACGCTGATGGGCTCTGACGATAATTTTGACATCGTTGTCGTTGGAGCCGGCCCGGTCGGCCTTTCGTTCGCTGCGTCGCTTGCCCAAAGCGAACTCAAGGTGGCAGTTGTTGAACAGAACACATTCGATAGTCTGGCGAATCCGGCTTTCGATGGTCGCGAAATCGCGCTGACCAACGCTTCGATCAGAACCCTTCGCGAGCTCGGCGCCTGGGATGTCATCCCGGCTTCGGACAAATCAGCACTTCAAGGCGCGCGCGTGCTCAACGGCTCGAGCGCATTCGCTCTTCGTTTCGATCCTCCCAGCAACTCTGGAGAACCGCTGGGGGTTTTGGTTCCAAATTGCCGGATCCGCGAGGCGCTGTTCAAAATCGTCCGCTTGCAGGATCGCGCCCGGCTGTTGTGCGGCCACTCGGTCGTCGATGCAACAAACAGCCAAGAAGGAGCAGTCGTAACGCTCTCTAATGGCGCGCGTTTAACTGCTCGGCTGGTTGTTGCCGCGGATTCGCGTTTGTCCGCCACGCGTGATCTGCTAGGCATCGGCGCCGATATCAACCGGCTTGGCCACTCGATGCTGATTTGCCGAGTGAGGCACGAGCGCGCCCACCACCAGATCGCCATCGAATGGTTCGATCACCATCAGACGATAGCGATATTGCCCCTCGCGGAGGGCATGTCGTCGCTGCTGCTCACATTGCGCTCAAACGAGGCCTATAGACTGCTTGCCTTCGATGATGATTTGTTCCTGTCGGAGTTGACGAAACGGTGTCGAGGGCGCCTTGGAAAAATGACCTTGGCAAGCAAGCGCCACACCTATCCGCTGGTCACGACCTGGGCGCACAAATTCCGGGCGCCGAGCGCCGCACTCATCGGCGACGCTGCCATCGGCATGCACCCGGTGACCGCTCACGGATTCAACATCGGTCTCAGCAGCCAGAAGCAACTCGCCCGTGGAATCATGACTGCGTGCCGCGACGGCCGCAATGTTGGCGACCCCGACATGCTGCATATATACGAAAGGCGGCTGCGCCTGTCGGCGGCGCCGCTCTACCATGCAACGAACATATTGGTTGGACTCTACTCCAGAGACCACCTGGCGGCACGGCTTGCAAGGCATCTGGGGCTTCGCTTTGCCCAACATGTTCCCCTTGTCCGGCATGGGATTTCGGCGGAGCTCCAGCGGTGATACTGCACCAGCAGTCGCATTTTTGCGCGTGCTGGGCGAGCGATGAGAGAGTGCATGATGCACCGGAGTAATCCTGCTCCCCGACGCTGATCTCCGATTGAAGAATTAACCCGTCCTTCAGGGGGGCTGCATAGGCTGCGGACAAGCAGGAGTAAGCAAGCTGACCCGTCCAGCCTTGGAAAAAGAAGATCCGCTGGAGGCGAGAATCCTTCAGGACCAGCTCGCTGATCTGAGGGCAGGCCTTTTCGTCTCAATGCCGATAAGCATTGTGCTGTCCGGGCTGATTTTGACCGTGCAGGCCCTTTCCGGGAACGGTCTTGCTGGCGCGGCCTGGTTTTCGGTCGTTAATGCGATAAATGCCGCCCGCCTTGCACTCGCCCGTCATCAGCTGAAGGAACCCGGAGTCCAGGATGATCTGACACGGGTTTGGCTGCGGCTTCGCTGGTTTGGCAGGCTTGCTCTTCTGGCGGGATTCACCTGGTCATTCCTTGCCGTCCTAACGGCTGGATACACGACGTCTCAAGCATCGCTGCATCTAATAATTCTGGCGGGCATTTCAGCTGGCGCGGTCACGTACGGCAGCTCATATGCTGCGGCAGCGATATGCTTCATCACACCGCCACTCCTCATTGCCGCCGCATGTTTGCTGACGAAGGGAGCCCCGGAAAACTACATTCTGGCTTTTGCCGTCCTGCTTTTCGAGGGCGGCCTGGTTCGATCCTCGTTCGTTGGACAAGCGCGCTTCCGTGACGCGAGCCGCCTGAGACATCAAGCCGAGCGGCTTGCCGCGGAAATGGAGCGCAATTCCAGGGAGGACCATCTTACCGCGCTCCTCAACAGGCGGGGCCTCGAACATGCAATCGATCAGTTTGAGAACACCGATGGACCCTTTGTGGCCATGCTGATTGATCTGGACGGGTTCAAATCTGTCAACGATACCTACGGTCACAGAACGGGTGACGAGCTGCTTGCCAGGATCGCCCGCCGAATAGAGGAAGAAGCACCGGAGGGCTCAACGCTCGCCCGCATCGGTGGGGATGAATTCGTGCTGGTTTTTTCTTCGCGAAAGAATTCTCCTTCTCCCACCAATCTCGCGTCCAATCTCATAGCCAAGCTTGCTCGCCCCTATCCTGGGATCGCATCAGTCCGCATTGGAGCGTCTATAGGAATCTACTTGGCTGAAAACCCCGGACTAACGGAAATGTTGTTGCGGGCCGACATCGCCCTTTACACAGCTAAGCGCCGCGGCAGGAATGAATTTTGTCTGTTCGATGCCGAGCTAGCCCGGGAGTTGCAACGCCGCCAGTCAATCGAACGCGATCTTCATTCGGCGATAACGATGAGAAGCTTGGTCGCTTGGTTTCAGCCAATCGTAAGACTCGAAACTGAAGCCGTCGTCAGTTTTGAAGCCTTGCTAAGATGGTCTCACCCGCTTCACGGTCCCATTTCTCCGCCCGAGATCATGACAGCGGCACGCGAAACTGGAATGCTTCAGCTGCTAACTCAAACGGTATTCGCCGACTGTTGCGCTCTTATCGAGGGCTTGGTCAAAGCTGACCGTCGTGATGTTCGTGTGGCGATGAATGTTTCACCGTGCGAGTTGGAAGCTGGCGATATTGACGAGATGATTCTTAATGGTCTGGCGGCAAAAGACCTCCCTGCAACGATGTTCGACATCGAGATTACCGAAGAAGCCCCAGTGGATCCGGACAGAGTGGATGAAAAGCTCGCCCGGCTTTCACATGCTGGCATTTCTATCGCGCTCGATGACTTCGGCACCGGTTTTTCGACGTTGGCATCGCTCAAGGACAGTCGGATCAGGAAGGTGAAAATAGATCAGGGCTTCGTTCGCGGCTTAGCCAAGTCCCGGGAGAATCGGCTGCTTGTCAAAGCGGTGATTGATCTTGGTAGGACGCTCGGGATCGAGGTCATGGCCGAGGGCGTTGAAACAGAGGCAGATCGGCAAACTCTGTACAAGCTTGGCTGCAGAACCGCGCAGGGCTTCCTGTTCTCTAAGGCAGTGCCTCTCCATTTGGCACTTGATTCGGTAGTAAAAGAGCACGCGAAGGAGTTGTGACCGGCCTCTCCGTCCGTGCTGCTCGCGGAACTTTCATGTGGGGTGGACCTGACGCGCGAAAGCCGTTTCGGACGGTAGAGTTATTACGGGGGCGAAACTGAGCACGTGGTTTGGATAGCAGCAATCCGGTCCACCGGCGCACATGCAGCGGCTTCATACAAGCGTTCAAGTTGCGAGATGAGCTTGAGTGAACGACGTCGGAGAATTGCGTCCTTTGGACGCTGGTTTCGCGGTTCCCGTAGGATTCGATTACGGGAAGCGTTCTTGGCTGCTTCTCGGCTCAGCGCTCATCGGGATGAACAACGTACCCGCGGTCAAGGTCTTCGCGACCTCAACCCAGTCACCATCCCGCAACAGCAGCGGTCGGGTCCTGATCAAGCGCTCAGCCTCAGCACAGGTGCTGGAGCAACGGTAGAGCGCGGAAAACGTGTATCGGAATGCGCTGGCTCACCATAGGAAGCTGCCACGGCATGTCGAATGTCCCCAGGGGGCGGACCGTTCCCTTGCATTTGTCTCGATGACGGGCTCTCAAAGCTAAAGCCAAGAGAGCTTTATAAAAATCGCACCCGATCGGCTGCGCAACGACGACCAGCTGAGGCCCGATCGGGTGCTAAGGTCGTGCCAAAAAAGGCGCGTCACTGTCGCATTTCTAGCCGGCTTGCGATCGGACGTCATCTCTTGGCGATCGCTGCCCCTTCTCTCAAATGCGCTTAGCGGCGCCGATGGCGAATAGCGCAAGCTTTTCCACCCGTTTCTACTCCACTACCGAGACTCGTCACCAACCTCCTTTTATTCGCTTCCATATGGCCCATCCTGTCTCCAATCGAGGAGGAGCGCGAACATGGGCCAAGCCGTAGAACGTCTCAGTCTCGGGAATTCTTCTGCTCGCCAAACTGCCGTTGTCGCCGGCACCATATTTGGCAGGGTGACAGTGCACGACAAGATATCAGGCGTTCTTGTCTGGGCTGAACTATGCTTGCAAGCCATAACCCAAAAATCGCCGATCCCTTTGAATTCGAGCCGGATGAATGGGTGTTTCAAAATTTTTGGCGGTTTTAGGCAGAACCCTCCGATGGCCCGCGTACCGGTCAAGCTTCGTGAGCACTTTAGGTTCGTCGATCAGGCATAGGTTTCTTTCCCATGCCACATGCTGGCCGTTTGCCTAGTTCGGAAGCCCTCGAGAGGCGTTGCTCGTCTTGGTATGGCGTCGCCCCTTTTTCCGATCCATCGGCCACGGAGCTAGAATGGTGTCTAGCTGTTGCCGCCTACTTGGTCATCCGGCATGGAGATGCCTATATACCGACCTTCGAAAGGCTGGAATACGAGGTCGAACAAATGCGGCGGAAGCTCGGAAATCGCGAGCGAGCGCAGCGCGTGCTGGCCACGCTCAACCTAAATGGCTCGGACAGCTGGAGCCGTGAGGTTGGTTCTCAAGGCCTGGATGGCGCCGCAATCACATTCGCCCGGGCGGGGTAAAAGCGATTTTTTGGAGCCACTCGCGCTTTTGCGCTAACGAAGGTCCCGCGCCGTATTTGGGCCGGATCCATTTGTGGCCCATCAGAGAAGCAATTACCTTCTCCGGCGCCTCAACTGCCGTCAGCCGGTCCTCGAAAGTGTGTCGCAGGCTATAAAGACTATGCTCGGAAGTCGGCAGAAGTTCCTTGCTGGCGAGCACCTTGTTGACGAGCGCTGAAAGTGACGCGGCCTTGTCGCGATAACGAGGAAAGCCGTCCGGATGGAGCTTGATGGCTGCAAGTGCGCCGCCAACCAAGGGAATGTCACGGGCTGAATGACCGGTCTTCAAGCGACGGCCATTGGGGCGCACCCGCACATGCGGGATTTCTCGATCGAGGTGGATTGTTTCGGTGGTGAGGTTTGCCGCTTCAGAAAGCCTGAGTCCGGTATCGGCAATCACATAGATTAGATGGCGGGCTTCGTCATTGAGTCCGTCGAGCGCGCCTTCAGCGAGTATCTTCTCCTGAATGAACTCCGCTGTGAACGCAGCGCGTTGCCCGGGGACGGCGCCGGAAAGACGCAGGTTTCGAAAAACCGGCTCCAGCTTGAGCTGGTGAGTCAGATCGACGACGCGCAGCATTTTCGAAACATGGCCGATGTCCTTGTTGGCCGTACCGATATCAAGTCCATCCTCAACGATCCGCTTTTGCCACCACTCGCGGAACGCGATTGCGTCGTCCCGAGTGAGGCTTGCGATCTCCTTGTCGCCAATGACTCCAACCAGATTGGCAACTGCGCGCTTTTTGGGGTTACGCCATTTCTTGATTTGGTTGGGCGACATGGTCAGCAAGTTCTGTTGCTCGATCGTCTCGAATTCCTTGATAAGACCGCTCAGGCGGACCGCTGGCCGCTTCTCCCCACCCATGACGGCCGAGACGTCCTGCGCGTCCTCGATCGATTTTTTGTCGAGGAGCAGCTTGATACGGGCCATGAGTTCGTCGAGCGGCCCCGCTGCTAGTTCCTCGTTAGTGCGATAGGCCAATCCAAATGACCGCGCGCGCTTCCTCGCGGCTTCGAAACGCAGCCCCGCCTCGGCGGATTGGCCTTCCCGCAGTCTACGCCAATACGCCTCCAGCCCCGCGCCGAGGCTTTGCACTGCATCTCGCGCCCGTACACCGCGGGGATCGTCAGCCACGGCGACGCCCGTGGAAATGCGTACTAGGCAGCGGCGATCAAACGCCGCGAATTCCTTCGGCACCCTGCGGACGAGATACCAGATGCCTTCACGTTTATGCGGCTTTGGCGCTGCGGAACGTCGCATTATCTTTCTCTAATGTTACACAGTTTGTTACACAGTCTAAGATATGTTTCGCTTCGTGCTGGTCAAGCGCAACAAGGAAGCTTTTGAAAGGAAAGGATTTTTATGGAAGCTAAATGGCGGAGAGGGAGGGATTCGAACCCCCGATGGGCTTGCACCCATGCCGCATTTCGAGTGCGGTGCATTCGACCACTCTGCCACCTCTCCGCGGTCATGGTCGGCCGTTGCCGGCGCGGCGCACTAGATAACGGCTGAACGGGCAGGTTACAAGGCCAATCCGTGAGTTATTTGGCTTGCCCGGCAAGCGGCGGATTCATAGCGAGTCTGGTGCGGGGAGACCGAGGCGGATTGCCGACCTGCCACGCATCCTTGCCTCCACGACGACAGCGCGGTGCGGTGCTGTCGACACGGCCGCTGCTTGCCGGCCAATAACAGTCTCGGCGTGGCTGTTTGCCTTGACTCGCACTCAACCTTCGGTTAGGGACAGCGCGCAATCGGCGTGGAGGGTTCTTCCGCGCCGCTTGTTTTTTGAACCCGCAGACTGACAAAAAGACGGCTGAACCGCCAGAGGCGGTTCATCAAGGCCGACCGAACAGCGAAAGGCAAAAAATGTTCGCAGTCATTAAAACGGGTGGCAAGCAGTATCGCGTTGCCGCCAACGATCTCCTGAAGATCGAAAAAGTCGAAGCCAATGTCGGCGATATGGTCGAGATCGGCCATGTTCTCGCGCATGGCGAGGGCGAGAATGTCATGTTCGGCGCGCCGTTCGTCGACGGCGCGGTGGTCACCGCCGAAGTCGTCGAGCAGGGCAAGAACCGCACCGTCATCGCCTTCAAGAAGCGCCGTCGGCAGAATTCGCGCCGCAAGATCGGCCATCGCCAGCTTTTGACCACCGTGCGGATCTCCGAGATCCTGCTGGGTGGTGCCAAGCCGACGAAGACGGCAGCGGTCAAGGCGCCGAAGAAGGAAGCCAAGGCAGAGGCCGCCACCGAGGCGAAGGCGGAAGCCGCGCCGAAGAAGGAGCCCAAGGCCAAGGCAGCCGAGGCAAAGGCAGCCGAGACCGCGGCAGCGCCGCTGTTCAAGGCGCCGAAGGGTGAGCCGGACGATTTGACCGTGATCAAGGGCATCGGCCCGGTCGCAGCCAAGGATCTCAACGAGCAGGGCATCATCACCTTCGCTCAGCTCGCCAAGCTGACCGACAAGGATGTCGCCAAGATCGACGAGCACATGCCCTTCAGCGCCGACCAGATCAAGGACTGGCGCGAGCAGGCCAAGGAATTGGCGGCGAAGTAATTTTTCTGGCGATTAGCTCGCCGGATCGGACTTGAAACGGAACGCGAACGCGTTCATAAGGCCTTTTAGGCGCCTTGCGGCGCAACGGAGTTAGTTAGATGGCACACAAGAAAGCTGGCGGCTCGTCGCGCAACGGTCGCGACTCGCATTCCAAGCGTCTGGGCGTGAAGAAGTTCGGCGGCGAAGCCGTCATCCCGGGCAACATCATCATTCGTCAACGCGGCACCACGTGGCATCCCGGCGTCAATGTCGGTATCGGCACGGATCATACCCTTTTTGCGCTCGAATCTGGCGCCGTGACCTTCAATAAAAAAGCCAACGGCCGAACCTACGTATCGGTCAACCCGATTACCAAAGCCGCGGAGTAGCCGGTTCCGCACTAGAACACCGGCGCCCATCTCGGGACCGGTGTCTGGCAAAACCAGGAAAAGGATCAGGGGAGATGGGTTTCCATCTCCCCTTTTTCTTGTGCCTGGAGGACTTCAAATGGTTGCCGAAGCGGAAGACTCAGAAGACGAAAGTTACGCGATAGACTGCCCGGTGCTGGTCACCGAGCGGCTGGTGATGCGGGCGCCACACGAGGGCGATATCGCGCAACTGGTCGAGCTTGCCGACAACCGCCATGTCGCCGAAATGCTGGCCCGCATGCCGCACCCCTATGGCGAGGCCGAGGCGCGCTCTTTCCTGGCCATGACCAAGTCGCGCCGGGCCGGCATCGCCTATGCCTTGACGCTGGCCGGCACCGACACCTTCGTCGGCTGCGCCGGTCTCAACACCACCGATCGCGGGCTGGAGCTCGGCTACTGGATCGGCGAGCCCTACTGGAAGAAGGGCTATGCGACCGAAGCAGCGCATGCGCTGGTCGATCTCGCCTTCCAGAGGACGTCGATCCAGGTGCTGCATGCCTCGACGCGGGTCATCAATCCGGCCTCGCGCCGCGTCATCCACAAATGCGGCTTCCAGTATGCCGGCCAGGGCATGCTGAATTCGATCGTCGCCGGCCAGGTGCCGGTCGAGCGCTACCGGCTCGACAGGAAGACCTGGACCAGCCTGCGGAACTGGGTGCATTTTTGATGTGTGCCCTGGGGGCGCGCCTGAACGAAGGCCCCGTCACCCGGATTGCCAACCGAATTGCAAAGGGTAATTCGGGGCAATCCGACCTCTCCCCGAGGGGGAGAGGAGGTCGCCAGCGTTGATGCCAGCCTCTTCTCCCCATCGGGGAGAAGGTGGCCGCGCAGCGGCCGGATGAGGGGGCCTTTCTCATAACGCGATTGGGTTGGCGGCTTAAGGTCAACCCAGTTCGACCCACACTGGAAGATGGTCCGACCCGACTGCCTTTCGGTCGACCCACAGGCGCTGCAGGGATTTGGCAAGCGAGGCACTGGTGAAGATATAGTCGATGCGCTTGTGGCGGCTGGGGTCAGTGGGTTGTTTCGGGTCGACCCAGCTGATGAGATCGTCGCCGGTGGCGTTCAGGCGCAAGGCGGCATCGACGGCAAAGTCGGCGGTCAGCGGCATGCCGAATTCGTGGTCCGGCCGGCCGGCGAGTTCGACATATTCGGGTGATCCGGCCAGCATGTTGAAATCGCCCATGCCGACAAAGGCTTCGGGATGCGGCAATTCCGGCAGGCCGATCTCGGCGACGCCGGACAGCGCGCCGCCTTCGAGCGCATAGTTCAGCATGCGCTGGCGCAGGAACTGGATCTGGCTGGCGCGTTCGACGGGGCTGCGGTGATCGAGATGGATGGAATAGAAGCGGATGAAACCAAGCGGCGTCTCGATCAGCGCTTCCAGCGCGCCACGCTGGAAGTTCATCATCTCGAAGCTGCGGCTGCGCGGCAAAAGCAGGTTGCGCGACAAATGAATGGGGGTCTTCGACAGCATCATGTTGCCGAGCTGGAAGGTTTTCGTGATGGCGCGGCCGTTTTCGATGTGGGAGCCGATGTTGGCCTCGAAATTGCTGCCATAGACGGCGAAATAGTCGGGCAGTGCCTCGCCGATCTCGGCGACCATGTCGCGGCCGCCATTCCTGGGATTGTTGCGGGTCACCTCCTGCAGAGCGATCACGTCGGCGCCGCGCACGGCATCAGTGATGCGCCCGACATCGTATTGCCCATCGAGGCCGATGCCGTACTGGATGTTGTAGGTTACAAGCTTCATTCCGACGTCTCTCCGGCCAACCCCACACGGCCATTGTCACAAAACGGCCTCGCCCTTCGCCGCGCCTTGGTTTAGAGCAAGGCCCAAGGTTTAGAGCAATGCCGCAAGGCCACTAGTAGAAACTGTACAATCCAATGAAATTTCTCGATCAAGCCAAGGTCTACATCCGCTCCGGTGACGGTGGCGCCGGTTCGGTATCGTTCCGGCGCGAAAAATTCATCGAGTTCGGCGGGCCGGACGGCGGCGATGGCGGCCGTGGCGGCGATGTCTGGCTGGAAGCGGTCAACGGCCTGAACACGCTGATCGACTACCGCTACCAGCAGCATTTCAAGGCCAAGACCGGCGTCCATGGCATGGGCCGCAACATGACCGGCGCCAAGGGCGCCGACGTCACGCTGAAAGTGCCGGCGGGAACGCAGGTGTTCGAAGAAGACAACGAGACGCTGATTTGCGACCTGACCGTGGTCGGCCAGCGGTTTCTCCTGGCCAAGGGCGGCAATGGCGGCTTCGGCAACCAGCATTTCAAGACCTCGACCAACCAGGCGCCGCGCCGCGCCAACCCCGGCCTGCCGGGCGAAGAACTCAACATCTGGCTGCGGCTGAAGCTGATTGCCGATGCCGGGCTGGTCGGACTGCCGAATGCCGGCAAGTCGACATTCCTCGCCGCCGTCACCGCGGCCAAGCCGAAGATCGCCGACTATCCGTTCACGACGCTGCATCCCGGCCTTGGCGTTGCCCGCATCGACGCGCGCGAATTCGTCATCGCCGACATCCCGGGTCTCATCGAAGGCGCGCATGAGGGCGTCGGCATCGGCGACCGCTTCCTTGGCCATGTCGAGCGCACGCGCGTGCTGCTGCATCTGGTTTCGGCGCAGGAGGAAAATCCGGGCAAGGCCTACAAGACCGTGCGCGCCGAACTCGAGGCCTATGGCAACGGCCTGACCGACAAGGTCGAGATCGTGGCGCTTTCCCAGGTCGACACGCTCGACGCCGATGCGCGCAAGAAGAAGGTCGCCTCGCTGAAGCGCGCCGCCGGCCGTGCGCCGATGCTGTTGTCCGCCGTCACCGGCGAAGGTGTCGAGGCAGTGTTGCGGGCGCTGATGTCGGTGGTGGCCGAGGCGCGTGCGCAGATCGCTGCCCCGGTCGAGACGCGCTGGGACAGATAGACCGATGCAGTCGCTGAAAAAATATCGGCGCATCACCGTCAAGATCGGCTCGGCGCTGCTTGTCGACCGCACGACGGGCTTGAAGCGAGACTGGCTGGCCTCGCTCGCCGACGACATTGCCGTGCTGGCCCAGGGCGGCGCTGAAATCCTCGTCGTGTCGTCCGGAGCCATCGCGCTTGGCCGCACAATCCTTGGTCTCGGCAAGCGTGCTTTGAAGCTCGAAGAGAGCCAGGCCGCGGCAGCCGTCGGGCAGATCGCCCTGGCCGGCGCCTGGTCGGATGCGCTCGGCAAGGGCAACCTGAAGTCGGGCCAGATCCTGCTGACGCTCGGCGACACCGAGGAGCGTCGCCGTTATCTCAATGCGCGGGCGACGATCTCGACGCTTCTGAAGATGAAGGCGGTGCCGGTCATCAATGAGAACGACACGGTGGCGACGTCCGAAATCCGCTATGGCGACAATGACCGGCTGGCGGCTCGCGTCGCCACCATGATGGGCGCCGATCTTCTGGTGCTGCTCTCCGACATTGACGGGCTCTACACGGCGCCGCCGGCGCGCGACCCCAACGCCAAATTCATTCCGGTGGTCGATCGCATCACGCCCGACATCGAAGCGATGGCCGGTGCGGCCGCTTCCGAGCTGTCGCGCGGCGGCATGCGCACGAAGCTCGATGCCGGCAAGATCGCTACCGCCGCCGGCACCGCGATGATCATCACGTCAGGCACGCGGCTGTCGCCGTTGATGGCGATCGAACGCGGCGAGCGTGCCACCTTCTTCCGGCCGAGCGCCAACCCGGTCAAGGGCTACAAGACCTGGATCGCCGGCCAGCTCGAACCTGACGGCCGG
>NZ_RZRQ01000155.1:0-5615 GCF_003997785.1 Mesorhizobium sp. M7D.F.Ca.US.004.01.2.1
ATCCTGAAGAAGGCGCGGACTAACCGCTTCTGACTTCAGGCCGCCAGCTTGGTCCGCGCCGGCAGGAACGGAATGCGCCGGCGCGCCACGACTGGCGCCAGGTCGAACACGCCGCGATAAAGCCGGTCGAGCAACGCCTTGCGGTCGCGCAACGGCTCCAGTTCGCTCCAGTTCAGCACATCGCCGACGCGCACGTCGATCGCCTTGCCGGACAGCCGCGCGAATTCATGGATGAGCAGCGACGTGCGCAAGGTCAGCGAGGCCTTGCCGACGAATTTCGCCACCCGGCCGTCGCGCTCGGCCATGTTCATCGGCCCGCTGACCAGATGGAACAGCCTGCCGTTCTGCCCGGAAAAATGCATCGGAATGACCGACGCCTTGGCGTCCTGGACGAGACGGGCCGGAAACATCTTCCACGGCAGGTCGCGCGCCCGGCCAAAGCCCTTCGGCGCGGTGGCGACACCGCCGGCCGGAAACACCACGATGGTGACGCCCTCTTTCAGCAACCGCACCGCTTCATGGCGCACGGCCATGTTGTTCTTGAGCGCGTCCTTGGTCTCGGAGAAGTCGATCGGCAGCGAGTAAGGCTCCATCTCGCGGATCTTGAGCAGATCCTTGTGGATCATCACCCGGAACGGTCGTCCGAGCTGCTCGGCCAGCGACAGCACGGCAATGCCGTCACCGATGCCGAACGGATGATTGGCGACGATCACCAGCGGCGTATCCGGCAATTGTGCGGGCGGCCATTGATCTGATGTCCGCACCCGGACGTCGATCAGGTCGAGCATGCGGCTGAACACGCGTTCACCGGTCGGCACGACCTGGCGGCGCCAGAAATCATAGAGCGCGGTGTAGCGGTCGCGGCCCGACAGGCCCTCGACCGAATGAATGAACCAGCGCGTCAGCGCCGGCTGGCGCGGATTGGCATAGGAAAGCTCGGGAAAGGGTCGTTCGCGAAATTTCAGCTTGAGCATAGGGGCTCGTTACAAGGTCGGCGTGACAGGGATATGAAAATGGCGGTGGATCGCTCCACCGCCATGTCGTCGGAACTGTGCCGATTACGCAGCGCGTTTGCGGCGGCGATCAGGTGTCATGGCCTCTTCGGTCAACTGCGCGATCGCCTGGTCGAGGCCAAGCGATTCCTGGTCGCGTGAGCCCAGCCGGCGCATGTTGACCGTCTGCTCTTCCGCCTCACGCTTGCCGCAGACGAGGATGACCGGAACCTTGGCCAGGCTGTGCTCGCGGACCTTGTAGTTGATCTTCTCGTTGCGCAGATCCGCTTCCGCCAACAGCCCGGCGGCCTTCAGCCTTGCCACCACCTCGGTCGCATAGCCGTCGGCGTCCGACGTGATCGTCGCCACCACCACCTGCAGCGGCGCGAACCACAGCGGGAAATGGCCGGAATAGTGTTCGATCAGGATGCCGAGGAAGCGCTCCATCGAACCGCAGATGGCGCGGTGCACCATGACCGGCTGCTTCTTCTCGGAATCCGAGCCGATATAGAAGGCGCCAAACCGTTCCGGCAGGTTGAAGTCGACCTGCGTCGTGCCGCACTGCCATTCGCGACCGATGGCATCCTTCAGCACATACTCGAATTTCGGCCCGTAGAAGGCACCCTCGCCCGGATTGATCGAGGTCTTGATCCGATTGCCGGACCGCGTCCTGATTGTCTCCAACACGTTGCCCATGATCGCCTCGGCGTGATCCCACGCCTCGTCGGTGCCGACGCGCTTGTCCGGCCGTGTCGACAGCTTGACGCTGACTTCTTCAAAACCGAAATCGGCATAGGTCGACAGGATCAAATCGTTGATGCGCAGGCATTCCGCTGCCAGCTGTTCCTCGGTGCAGAAGATGTGCGCATCGTCCTGCGTAAAGCCGCGCACGCGCATCAGCCCGTGCAGTGCTCCGGACGGCTCGTAACGGTGCACATTGCCGAATTCTGCAAGCTTTACGGGTAGATCGCGATAGGACTTCAACCCATGCTTGAATATCTGCACATGGCCCGGACAGTTCATCGGCTTCAGCGCGAAGACGCGGTCGTCATCGGTGTCGTCGCCGGCGACCGTCACCTTGAACATGGCGTCGCGATACCAACCCCAGTGGCCTGACGTCTCCCACAGGCTCTTGTCGAGAACCTGCGGTGCGTTGACCTCCTGATAGCCCTGCTCGTCGAGGCGGCGGCGCATGTAGTTGACCAGATTCTGGAACATCTTCCAGCCCTTGGCGTGCCAGAAGACGACGCCCGGTCCCTCTTCCTGGAAATGGAACAGGTCCATCTCGCGGCCGATCTTCCTGTGGTCGCGCTTCTCGGCCTCCTCCAGCATCGTCTGGTAGGCTTCTAGCTGCGCCTGGTCGGCCCAGGCGGTGCCGTAGATGCGCGTCAGCATCGGATTGTTCGAGTCACCGCGCCAATAGGCGCCGGCCACCTTCATCAATTTGAAGGCGTTGCCGATCTGCCCGGTCGAGGCCATGTGCGGGCCACGGCAAAGGTCGAACCAGTCGCCCTGCGCGTAGATCTTGAGATCCTGATCCTCGGGAATGGCGTCGATCAGCTCGAGCTTGTAGCGTTCGCCCTTGTCGGCAAACACTTTTTTCGCCTTGTCGCGCGGCCAGACCTCTTTGGTGAACAGCTTGTTGCGCGCAATGATTTCGCGCATCTTCTTCTCGATCACCGGAAAATCGTCAGGCGTGAACGGCTCGTTGCGGGCAAAGTCGTAGTAGAACCCGTTCTCGATCACCGGCCCGATGGTCACCTGCGTTCCCGGCCATATCTCCTGCACGGCTTCCGCCAGCACGTGTGCGGTGTCGTGGCGGATCAGTTCCAGCGCGCGCGGATCATCGCGGGTGACGATCTCGACCTTGCCGGACTTACCCAGCGGGTCACTGAGGTCGCGCACGGTCCCGTCGATGGCGTAGGCGACGGCCTTCTTGGCCAAGGACTTCGAAATCGATTCGGCTAGGCCAGCACCGGTCATCGCCGCGTCGTATTCGCGAACGGAGCCGTCGGGAAATGTCAGGGAAACGGAATTCAGCATGTGTATCTCCTATCCAGTCCCGCAAACGAGCGCGGGTGGTCGTGGGAAAAGCCGGATGCGTCCGGCGGCGGCTGTCTTTTATGGACAGATTCCGCCGCCGTAAAGCCCGGCTCAGGTGTCAGGCCTTCATTTGATGAGCAGCGGCAGATCCTTCAGGAACGCGGCCCGGGTCTTGAGGCCCTTCGGCATATCGGTGCGGTTGGTGTCGACGACAAGCCGCGCAAAGACGATCTGGCGGCCATCCTTGTTCGCCCAGCCGACGAACCAGCCGAGCGAGCGCTTGTCCTGGACCTTGTCGGCGTCGTTACGCAGCCTGGTGCTGCCGGTCTTGCCTTGCACCGTCCAGCCTCCGGCCTGGAAGGTCGGGATAATGGCTGATGTCATGTCGTAAGCCTTGGCCGAGACCGGCAGCTTGCGGGCCAGTAGCTTGCGCAGGAAATCGACCTGCTCGACCGGCGTGATCTTGAGCGAGGAATTCACCCAGGACTGGGTCAGACCATCATTCTTACCGGGGTTGCCGGAAACATCGGCGTTGCCGTAGTCGAATTTCGAGACGTAGCCGGCAAAACTCTGCTGCCCGAGCCGGCGGGTGATTTCCCGGGAGAACCACAGGATCGAATCCCGCTCCCAGACCACCGGGTCGACTGTCTTCTGATCCCGCTTCACCGCGTTGAATTCAGGCTTGTAATCCCAGCTCGGCGTGTGCTCGTCGTTCAGGATCCCGCTGTCGTAGCCGATCAGCGACAGCGGCACCTTGAACGTCGAAGCCGGGCTGAACCGCTGGTCGCACACACCATCCTGGTAAAGCGTCGTGCCGCTCGCCGCGTCAGCGATCACCGTGCATTCGACGTCCTTCAGTGGCGCCGATTGCGCGCGCAACGGAAATCCCAGCAGCCAGGCGAGCAGGAACAGGATTCCGGCAAAGATGAAGGGAAGACGGTCGAAATTGCGCATTGATGCTCGCTCCAGAAGGGTGTTCGCGAGCGGCTTAGCGAGGTCTCTTGTCTCGATTTTGTCTCAAATGCGCAGTCTTTGTGCAGGCTTGTGTTAACCCTACCAGATCGTAAACGCGCAGTGCCGCCGGAACATGACCGGCGCCATCAGCCCTGCGCTTCGCCACGCTTGCTGCCGATCCGCCAGTACCGCCAGGGCATGAACCAGACGTAGCGCTCCGCCAAGGCTTCCGGCACGCGGTCGATGCCGTGCGTGCCGAATGGCCCGCAGCGCAGCACGCGGAAAAACCCCATCCAGCCGCCGGCCCACAAGCCATGGCGGGCGATCGCCTCATGCGCATACTCCGAACAGGTCGGCAGATGCCGGCAGGAATTGCCGACAAAGCCGGACAGCGTCAGCTGATAAAGGCGCACGAGCGACGTACCGAGCAGACGGCCGGGCGTCTTGCGCCACGGGCCGGGCCAGTTGCGGCCGCGCCCCGACGGTTTGGCAATATGGGCATGCCCATGCGGATCCACCGCGGTCTCCGTATCACGTTCCAGCTCGATAGATGTGGGCTTCGGCGGAAGAACGCAATCCCCGCCTGTCTGCCTGTCGTCATGGGCGGGAACGGCGAAACGGCTGCCTGTCAACCGAAGGCGTCCAGCAGCCGGGGCTGGCCGGCTCTTCGCCGCGCTTTCCATGCTGTCTTTCGTTACGCCATTGGAACGTCGCGATCCGCATGACATCGCCGAAGATGCTCAGGAACTGGATCATGGTCGTATCTCCTTTGACGCGATTAGACCGCCGCTGGCCTTCGCCTTCAAACGAGTATAATTTCCACTTCGGATAATCCTGGGTTATGCGAATGAAACGCGGACGCTTGCCGCTGACGGCATTGAGAAGCTTCGAGGCGGCCGGCAGGCATCTGAGCTTCAGCCGGGCCGCCGAGGAGCTTTTCGTCTCGCAGGCGGCGATCAGCCGGCAGATCCGCGAGCTCGAAATCTTTCTGCGACAACCCCTGTTCGAACGTCACCATCGCCGCGTCGAACTGACGGATGCAGGCCAGCGTCTGCTGGATCAGCTTGTCAGGAGTTTCGACGCCATCGACACCTTGCTTGGGGAACTGGTGGCGACGCCGATGCAGTCCGTGGTTCGCGTCAGTGTCGAGCCGTCGCTTGCATCCGTGTGGCTGGTGCCCCGGCTCAATCGATTTCGCCAATTGCGGCCCGATATCGACGTCTCTCTCGAAGTGGACCCAAGGCTGATCGAGTTCCGCAGCGATCAGCCCGAACTCGCCTTGCGCTTCAGCGCACATGCCAGCTCGTGGCCGCGCAGCCAGGCTGAGCGGCTTGCCTCGACAGTCGATTCGCCGGTTCTGTCGCCGGCGCTGCTAGCTTCTGGCCCTGCCCTCGAGAGGCCGATCGATCTTGGTCGCTATACGCTTTTGCACGAGGAGAACCGTCAGGGCTGGGCGCGCTGGTTCGAAGCGGCCGGCGTGCCGGCCGACGCCGTGCCCGCGCGCGGTCCGATGCTGGCGGACGCGTCGCTTTCAAAGCAGGCCGCCCTGCTCGGACATGGCGTGGCACTGGGCGATCTCCTGCAGATCGGCGGGGGAAACAAAACCGGCACGCTGATCAAGACGGT
>NZ_RZRQ01000155.1:5625-13985 GCF_003997785.1 Mesorhizobium sp. M7D.F.Ca.US.004.01.2.1
CAAGCCGTTCGACATCAACGTCGCATCCGGCGCCTATTGGCTGGTGGCCAGAAACCTGCGCGATCTGCCGGAACCTGCCGCCGCGTTCGCCGACTGGGTACGCGGCGAATTTGCCGAAAGCAGACGTGCTCTGTAACGGTCGGTTATCGGCCCTCAGGCCGCTTCTTCGGCGCGCTTCTTTTCGATCTGGCCGATCGCGTCGACCACGGCATCGAAAGTCAGCATGGTCGAGGCATGACGCGCCTTGTAGTCGCGCACCGGCTCCAGATATCTGAGGTCCGCGAAGCGACCGTCCGGCGGGGCGCCATTTTCTTTCAGCATCTTCAGCATGGTGTCGCGCACCGCGCGCAATTCCTCGGCACTGGCACCGACGACATGCTGCGCCATGATCGAGGACGACGCCTGGCCGAGCGCGCAGGCCTTCACGTCATGGGCAAAGTCCGTGACCACGCCATCGCGCATCTTGAGGTCGACGGTGACGGTCGAGCCGCAAAGCTTGGAATGCGCCTTGGCGGTCGCGTCAGGATGATCGAGGCGACCGATGCGGGCGATGTTTCCGGCAAAACCGAGAATTTTCGTATTGTAGACATCGTTTATCATTATTTTCCAATCCGTCGCCGCCAAGCGAACAGCGATTGCCGCTGTCGTGTCTTCCTTTCGCTCATCATGACCATATATAATGCTGGTAGTCCGGTATCGACAAGACAACGAAAGCCAATGTCCTTGCCGGGAAGTTCACGCCACTTACGGGGCTGGAAACGGGGCGAGTTTCCGAAACCGAAAGGTCGTGGTCCGTTCAACTCGTTCCTCCGCCGAGAGGGACTACGGGAGACGCCTTTTATGGATGCCGTCATCAAGAAACTCATGCCCCAGTCAGCCTATATGGAGAAGCCGGTTACCGACCGGCCGAGCGAAGCCGAAGTCGAGGCCGCCGTGCGCACGCTTTTGCGCTGGACCGGCGACAATCCGGACCGCGAAGGGCTGATCGACACACCGAAGCGGGTGGCCAAGGCCTATCGCGAAATGTTCGGCGGCTACGACATGTGCCCGGCCGAGGAACTCGGCCGCACCTTCGAGGAGGTCGCCGGCTACGATGACCTGGTCATCGTCAAGGACATAACATTCCATTCGCATTGCGAGCACCACATGGTGCCGATCATCGGCAAGGCGCATGTCGGCTATCTGCCGGACGGCAAGGTCGTCGGCCTTTCCAAGATCGCGCGTGTCGTCGACATCTTCGCCCACCGCCTGCAGACGCAGGAGGCCCTGACGGCGCAGATCGCCGGCGTCATCCAGGACGTGCTCAATCCGCGCGGCGTCGCCGTCATGATCGAGGCCGAACACATGTGCATGGCCATGCGCGGCATCCGCAAGCAGGGTTCCACAACGCTGACCTCTACCTTCACCGGTGTCTTCAAGGACACGCCCGAAGAGCAGGTCCGTTTCGTCACCATGGTGCGCGGCGGCGGGGTCTGATAGCCCCACCGACTTCGCTAGATAAGGACCGGCGATGTCGGCACTTGAATTCCCGAAAGCTCCGTCAGACAAGAAAGCGCTCGAGGAAGGCGCGGTGTTTTCACCGCGCTTCGACGCTGCCGGTCTGGTCACTGTCGTCGTCACCGACGCCCAAGATGGCATGCTGTTGATGGTTGCGCACATGAATGCGCAGGCGCTGGCGCTGACGCTGGAGACAGGCATCGCTCACTACTGGTCACGCTCGCGCAACGCGCTTTGGAAAAAGGGCGAAACCTCGGGCAATTTCCAGCATGTCGTCGAGATGCGCACCGATTGCGACCAGGATGCGTTGTGGCTGCGCGTCAAAGTGTTGGGCCACGACGCAACCTGTCACACCGGTCGGCGTTCATGCTTTTATCGGACGGTGGGGCTGGTCGATGGCAAGGGGACGCTTGCCGGCGACGGCAGCAAACCGCTGTTCGATGCGGAAAACACGTATCGGAAGCCTCTGTGAACCATTCAATATTCACAAACCACTCATGTTCACTATTCTCAAACGTACTTCCTGTAGAAAGGGAGTGGGACAAGGGAGATCATGATGCTCGAGTGGGCGTCATTGCGTAACAGACCAGATGTCAGGGAGGCCAACGGCCTGTCCTCGTCAGGCGGCGCGTCCGAAACGAAACCTCCGAAGAAAACAGGCATTTCGCTCGCCTTGGGCGGCGGTTGCGCCCGCGGTTGGGCGCATATCGGCGTACTGCGCGCGCTCGACGAAGCCGGTATCGAAGTGTCGATGATCGCCGGCACCTCGATCGGTGCTCTGGTCGGCGGTTGCTATCTTGCCGGCAAACTGGACGAACTCGAAGAATTCGCCCGCAGCCTGACCAAGCGACGCATCTTCGGCCTGCTCGATCTCAACCTGCGTGGCAGCGGCCTGTTCGGCGGCATGAAGCTCGACGCCCGGCTGCGCGAGCACATGGCCGGCATTCGTTTCGAGGATTTGGTCAAGCCGTTCGTCGCAGTCACGTCCGAAATCCGCACGGGCCACGAAATCTGGCTGTCGAGCGGCTCGTTGATCACCGCCATGCGCGCTTCCTATGCGCTGCCCGGCGTGTTCGAGCCGGTGAATTGCAATGGCCGCGTGCTGGTCGACGGCGCTCTGGTCAACCCGGTGCCGGTTTCGGTCTGCCGTGCCTATGAGCAGCCGCTCGTCGTAGCGGTCAATCTTCACTATGACTTGTTCGGCCGTGCCGCCGTTATCAAGCACAGCGCCGGCGAACTGGTCGTCGAAAAGGACGCGCCGAGACCCGGTCAGGTCGACGCCGAGCACCAGTCGCATCAGACGCGACTCGGCATCACCGGCGTCATGGTCGAGGCCTTCAACATCATCCAGGACCGCATTTCGCGCGCCAGGCTTGCCGGCGATCCGCCCGACATGTCACTGCAACCGAAGCTCAGCCATATCGGCCTTACCGAATTTCATCGCGCCGACGAGGCGATCAACCTCGGCTATCAGGCGACGATGGCCCAGATCGGCGAACTGACCCGGCTGCAGTCCGTTCTGGCCTAGGCCTATCTGCCCCTTTCAACACATGATTGGTGCGTTCCGTCACACTGACGGAGCTATGCTGCCCCGCGACGCTGTTGCCCTCTGCACCGGCTAGTTGAGTTGGCCGCAGGCGACTATGCGCGCGCCGCATCGACAATGCGAAACTGCACCGTGCGGTTGCCGTTCCAGTAATTGCCCGACAGCGAACCGGCGACGTGGATAGTCTTGCCCCGGTTCTTGAACAGGAACTCGCCAAGCGCGGTATCGACGGCGCGAAAGGCGATCGCCTGGATGCGACCGCCGCTCTCCGATTGCAGCTCGACGCGGATGTGGTTGGTGCCGACCGGCCTGGCGTCTGCCAGCCGATGGCGCGGCAGAGCGAAAACGGGTGCTGCATGCCCGGCACCGAACGGTCCGGCCTTTTCCAGCGCGTCGAGCAGTCCAAGCGTCGCGCCTTCAGCGGCAAGCGCGCCGTCGATCGCCAGGCTTTCCTCGCCTTGCAGCCGGAACACATCGGCTGCCGCCCGCTCTTCGAAAAACGCCCTGAGCTCGCCAAGCTTCGCCCGCTCCACGGTGATGCCGGCCGCCATGCCATGGCCGCCGCCCTTGACGATCAGCCCGGCATCGGCCGCCTCGCGCACCAGCCGGCCGAGGTCGAAGCCCGACACCGAGCGGCCCGAGCCAGTGCCGACGCCATTGGCGTTGAAGGCGATGGCGAAGGCGGGTCGGCGGGCATGGTCCTTCAATCGTGAGGCGAGCAGGCCGACAATGCCCGGATGCCAGCTGTTGCTGGCGGTGACGACGATGGCGGGGCCATTGCCGCCGGCAAGCTCTGCATCGGCCTCGGCACGCGCTGCGGCGAGCATCTCCTGCTCCATCAGCTGCCGTTCCTGGTTGAGCCGATCGAGCGTCTCGGCGATGGTGCGCGCCTCGACCGGGTCGTCGGTCGCAAGCAGCCGGCTGCCGAGTGCGGCATCGCCTATGCGCCCGCCGGCGTTAATGCGAGGGCCGATCAGATAGGCCAGATGGAAAGTGCTGATCGGCTCGCCGATGCGCGACACCCGTGCCAGTGCCGCCAGCCCTTCGTTCTTCTGCTGGCGCGCCATCTGCAGCCCTTTGACCACGAAGGCGCGGTTGACGCCGGTCAATGGCACCACGTCACAGACGGTGGCCAGCGCTACAATATCAAGCAGTGAAAGCAGGTCCGGCGGGGTGGCATCGGCCATGCGGCCGCGCAGGATCTTGGCCGTCTGCACAAGGGCGAGGAAGACCACGCCGGCGGCACAGAGATGGCCCTGCCCGGAAAGGTCATCGTCGCGATTGGGATTGACGACAGCGATTGCCGCCGGCAAAGCACCGCCGACCTGGTGGTGGTCGAGCACCACGACATCGGCCCCGGCATCGTTGGCGGCATCGATGGAAACGGCACTGTTGGTGCCGCAATCGACGGTGACGATCAGTGTCGCGCCACGCGAAACAAGCTCGCGCATGGCATCCGGATTGGGGCCATAGCCCTCGAAAATACGATCCGGGATGTAGATTTCCGACGGCACCGAGAAATGCGTAAGGAACCGCTTCAGCAAGGCCGACGAAGCGGCGCCGTCGACATCGTAGTCACCGAAGATCGCCACCTTTTCCCTGGCCATCACCGCGGCGGCGATGCGTGCCGCCGCCCTGTCCATGTCGGTCAGCGATGCCGGATCCGGCAGAAGATCGCGGATCGTCGGGTCGAGAAACCGCTCCGTCTGCTCGGCGGTGACGCCACGACCGGCAAGCACCCGCGCAACGACATCGGGCACGCCATGGCCTTGCGCGATGGCGAGCGCGATCATGTCCTGCCGCTCGGTCAGCCGGTGCTCCCAGGAGACCCCGGTAGCCGACTGCCTGACATCGAGGAAGAGGCGTTTTTCGCCGGTCATACGCTTTGCCAACTCATGATTGGCCGCAGGATAGTGCATGTCACCCAAAAGTGCGCAGCGGTTTTGGGACTACGACATGCATGAAAGCGCGTCGCGTGAACGCGACGCGCTTTCGGCCAAAGGCAGGCAAAGCCAAGCGGTTCACGGGTGTTCAAGAAAACTACGCTTTCCGCTTTTCAGCCCGGCGCCGAAGCCATTCGTCGGCTGCATCGCCCATCGTCTTGTCCGCACCGTCCTTGAGCCAGGCCATGAAAGGCCGGTCGAATCTGAACGCATCGCCGCATTCCCGGGTGAGAAAACGGCGCACGTTCTGGGTGTTGCGATAGGACTTCGTGATGGCGGTGGCGCGCGAAATCGGATCCGCGTGCCAGTCGAACGGTTTCATCGTCAAATCCTTGCAGCCAGCATCGGATGCGCCCGAATGGCTAACAATTGCAAGGTGGCTTCGCAAGCGAGCGTCAGAACTTATCCAAGTCCTGATGCCTGGCCTTGATCTCGCGCACCGTCCGCGACGACGAGCGCAGCACGATCGTGTGGGTGGTGATGTAATTGCGGCCGAACTTGACGCCAGCCAGCATGTTGCCGTCGGTGACACCGGTCGCCGCAAACAGCACATCGCCGCGCGCCATGTCCTCCGTCCGATAGACCCGTTTCGGATTGGAAATACCCATCTTTGCCGCGCGAGCGACCTTTTCCGGCGTGTCGAGGATCAGCCGACCCTGCATCTGGCCGCCGGTGCAACGCAGCGCGGCCGCCGCCAGCACGCCCTCGGGCGCGCCGCCAGTGCCGAGATAGATATCGATGCCGGTTTCTTCGGGATCCGTGGTGTGGATGACGCCGGCGACATCGCCGTCGCCGATCAGCCGGATCGCGGCACCCGTGGCGCGCACCGCATCGATCAGCTTGGCATGACGTGGCCGGTCGAGGATACAGGTGGTGATATCCGATATAGTGACACCCTTGGCCCTCGCGAGACTGGCGATGTTTTCGGCCGGCGAGGCATCGATGTCGATGACGCCGTCTGCATAGCCAGGGCCGATGGCGATCTTGTCCATGTAGACATCGGGTGCGAACAGCAGGCTGCCCTTCTCGGCGATCGCGATGACGGCGAGCGCATTGGGCAGGTTCTTGGCGCAGATCGTCGTGCCTTCGAGCGGATCGAGTGCGATATCGACGGCCGGACCTTTGCCCGAGCCGACTTCCTCGCCGATATAGAGCATCGGCGCTTCGTCCCTCTCGCCCTCGCCGATCACCACCGTGCCCTTGATGGCAAGGCGGTTGAGCTCCTGGCGCATGGCATCCACGGCGACCTGGTCGGCCGCCTTTTCGTCGCCGCGCCCACGCAGCCTGGCGGCCGCGACGGCGGCCCGTTCGGTGACGCGCACCAGTTCCATGGTGAGTATCCGGTCAAGACCGGCGACGATGTTCTGGGCCACATTCATCTGGTGATTTTCCTCGTTGGCAATGCGGCCTCCCGCCGGAGGCGGGCCTGTTTTGTCAGGCGAGCATGACAACGGCAAGACCCATCCAAAACTTTATCGAATAGCCAGCAATATCAATCGATTAAACGCATTTTGAAACGACGCCGGCCCGGTCGCAAAGAACCGGGCCGGCATGAAAAATTGAACATCGGCGCCCTTCGCGGCCTAGAAAACCGCAAGGTATTTGAGCAGCGAAATGATGCCAATGATGATCACGATGATCTGGGCGATCTGCCTCATGCGGGCATCGAGCGGCAGACGCTGAACCAGATAGAGAACGAGGATGATGACGAGGAATGTGATCAGGATGCTGATCAACGCGGATGAAGCCATGGTGCCCTCCTTAAAGATGATGTGCTGAAACAGGGAAATGAGCCGGAGAAACCGGCCCTATCGCGCCGCGATCAATACCAGCGGCGCGACGTGTCGTTCATCGACTGGCCAATGGCGAAGCCGGCCAGAAAGCCGAGCAGGCCGATCACGCCGACCACGGCTGTCGTCGTACCGGGATTTTCGCGTGCAACTTCCGAAACAGCATGGGCCTGGCTGCGCAGCTGTTGGGCGGTTCGCGACGCGCGGGCCGCCGCCGTGTCGTAGAAATCGGAAGCCTGTTCGCTGGCGTCATCGAGCATCTCCGCACTCCGCGCCGAAATGCTCTTGTTGATCTTTGTGATCTCCTTGCGCAGTTCGGCAATCTGCTTTTCCAGCGTCTTCTGGATATCGTCGATGTGCGGGGTGTCGGATTTGTTGGTATCGGCCATGAAGCGGCTCCCTCTGGTTGCTGACCAAGAGAACGGCGGCGACGCGAATTCGTTCCGGCCGGAAGCGGCTGTTTGCCGTCAGGCCGGACCTCGATGCCTGCGGGATTCTTGTCCCACGCGGCTATCCCCAGGAAAACTACCCTGCCCGCTCGATGCGGATGACTTGCGGCTTGTCGGTCAGATGGCCGTCCTTGGTGATGCCGTCGACGGCCTTGCGCACGGCGGCCTCCGTCGTCTCGTGGGTGACGAGGATCACCGTCTTCTGTGCCGCCGCCTCGCCGTTGACCGCGTGCTGGACGATCGATTCCAGCGAAATGTCGTTGTCGGCCATGCGCTTGGCTATCGCCGCAAACACGCCGATGCGATCATGCACGGTCAGCCGGATGAAGTAGCCGCCGGCATGGCTGCGCATCTGCGCCTTCTTGTACGGTTTCAGCTCCTTCGCCGGCCGGCCGAAGACCGGACCGTGCTGGAAGCCCGGCCGGCTCTTGGCGATGTCGGCGATGTCGCCGATGACGGCCGAGGCGGTGGCATTGCCGCCAGCACCGGGGCCTGACAGCAGCAGCTCGCCCAGAATGTCGGTCTCGATCGCCACCGCATTGGTCACGCCGTGCACCTGCGCGATGACCGAGGCGGTCGGCACCATGGTCGGGTGAACGCGCTGCTCGATGCCGCTCTCGGTGCGCTGGGCGACACCAAGCAGCTTGATCCGGTAGCCAAGATCGCCGGCCGCGCGGATGTCAGCCTGGGTGATGTTGGAAATGCCTTCCATGTAGATGTCGTTGGCGGCGATCCTGGTGCCGAAGGCAAGGCTGGTCAAGATCGACAGCTTGTGCGCGGTGTCCTGGCCCTCGATGTCGAAGGTCGGATCGGCCTCGGCATACCCCAGCCGCTGCGCGTCCTTCAGGCAGGCGTCGAATGAGATGCCCTCGGCCTCCATGCGGGTCAGGATATAGTTGCAGGTGCCGTTGAGGATGCCGAACACGCGGGTGACCGAATTGCCGGCCATCGCCTCGCGCATCGTCTTGATGACCGGAATGCCGCCCGCCACGGCGGCCTCGTAGTTAAGCAGCACGCCCTTCTTCTCGGCGATCTCGGCCAGCGCCACGCCATGCTTGGCGAGCAGCGCCTTGTTGGCAGTGACGACGTGACGGCCGGCTTCGAGTGCCGCCTTCACCGATGAGCGCGCCGGCCC
>NZ_RZRQ01000156.1:0-13983 GCF_003997785.1 Mesorhizobium sp. M7D.F.Ca.US.004.01.2.1
ACGTCACCGAGAAGCTGTTGAAGCGCGCCAAGATGAAGCTCTCGGACATCGACCTGTTCGAGCTCAACGAAGCCTTCGCCTCGGTGGTGCTGCGCTACATGCAGGCTTTCGACATTCCGCATGACAAGATCAACGTCAATGGCGGCGCCATCGCCATGGGCCATCCGCTCGGCGCCACCGGCGCGATGATCCTGGGCACGGTGCTGGACGAACTGGAGCGCCGCGATCTCAACACCGCTTTGGTGACGCTGTGCATCGGCGCCGGCATGGGCACCGCAACCATCATCGAACGCGTCTGACGGGGAGAGAAACGATGAGCTACACCAATTTCACCCTCGACATCGACGCCGACGGCATTGCGCTGGTCACCTGGGACATGCCTGGCCGGTCGATGAACGTCTTCACCGAGGAAGCGATGCGGGAATTGAACGCCATCGTCAACAAGGTGGCAGGTGACGCCGCCATCAAGGGCGCGGTGATCACTTCCGGCAAGGACACCTTCTCCGGCGGTGCCGACATCACCCTGCTGCAGAAGATGTTGACGACCTTCGCCACGGACAAGGGCAAGGACGCCGAAAAGGCGACGAAGGCGCTGTTCGACAATGCCGGTATCATGACCGGCCTGTTCCGCAAGCTGGAGACATCAGGAAAGCCGTGGGTGTCGGCGATCAACGGCACCTGCATGGGCGGTGCCTTCGAATTGTCGCTCGCCTGCCACGGCCGTGTCGCCGCCGACAGCGACAAAGTGAAGA
This sequence comes from Mesorhizobium sp. M7D.F.Ca.US.004.01.2.1, assembly GCF_003997785.1. Classification (NCBI taxonomy): domain Bacteria; kingdom Pseudomonadati; phylum Pseudomonadota; class Alphaproteobacteria; order Hyphomicrobiales; family Phyllobacteriaceae; genus Mesorhizobium; species Mesorhizobium sp. M7D.F.Ca.US.004.01.2.1. Next base: position 753 of record NZ_RZRQ01000156.1, read on the forward strand.
TGGCGCTTCCCGAGGTGAAGATCGGCATCTTCCCGGGCGCCGGCGGCACCCAGCGCGTGCCGCGGTTGACCGACCAGCAGCAGGCGCTGCAGATGCTGACCTCCGGCCAGACACTGTCGCCGCAGAAAGCCAAGTCGATGGGCCTGATCCATGAGATCGCCGAACCGGCCAGGCTGGTCGAGGCCGCCAAGGCGATGATCAGGAATGGCCTGAAGCCCGTAGCACCTTGGGACGAGAAGGGTTTCAAGCTGCCCGGCGGCCAGATCTATTCGCCCGCCGGCTTCAATCTGTGGCCGCCGGCCATCGCCATCCTGCGTCGTGAGACCTACGGCAACTATCCGGCCGCCGCAGCGATCCTGAAATGCGTCTATGAAGGGCTGCTGGTGCCGTTCGACACCGCCTTGCGCATCGAGCAGCGCTATTTCACCGAGATCATGCAGACCAAGGAAGCGGCGGCGATGATCCGCTCGCTGTTCGTGTCGCTGCAGGAACTGAACAAGGGCGCCCGCCGCCCGGCCGGCGTGCCCGAAACCAAGTTCAAGAAGATTGGCATTCTCGGCGCCGGCTTCATGGGCGCCGGCATCGCCTATGTCACCGCCAAGGCCGGCATCCCGGTGGTGCTGCTCGACCGCGACATGGAGTCGGCTGCCAAGGGCAAGGCGCATTCCGACAGCCTGGTCTCGGATCAGGTGAAGAAGGGCCGCGCCAAGCCGGAGGACAAAGACAAATTGCTGTCGCTGATCACGCCGACGGCCGACTATGCCGACCTTGCCGGCTGCGATCTGGTGGTTGAGGCAGTGTTCGAGGATTCGGCCGTCAAGAAGAGTGCCACCGAACAGGCGGAAGCCGTGTTGAAGCCGTCGGCGATCTTTGCGTCGAATACCTCCACCATCCCGATCTCGTCGCTGGCCAAGAATTCGGCACGGCCGAAGAATTTCATCGGCATTCACTTCTTCTCGCCTGTCGACAAGATGATGCTGGTCGAGATCATTTTGGGCAAGAAGACCGGCGACAAGGCGCTGGCCACGGCAATCGATTTCGTCCGTGCCATCAAGAAGACGCCGATCGTCGTCAACGACACGCGCGGCTTCTACGTCAACCGCTGCGTGCTGCGCTACATGTCGGAAGCCTACAAGATGCTGATCGAAGGCGTCCCGGCGCCGATGATCGAAAATGCTGCGAAGGCCGCCGGCATGCCGGTCGGACCCCTGGCGCTGACCGACGAGACGGCCATCGACCTTGCCCAGAAGATCATGAAGCAGACCATCAGGGACCTGGGCGACAAGGCGGTCGATCCAAAGCAGATGGCGCTGATCAACACCATGGTCGACGATCACGGCCGCTTCGGTCGCAAGAACGGCAAGGGTTTCTACGATTATCCGGCGAAGCCCGCCAAGAAGAAGCTGTGGCCGGGTCTCAAGGATCTCTATCCGCAGCTTGCGCCCGAGAAGGTCGATTATGAGGAGTTGCAGCAGCGGCTGCTGGTCACCATCGCGCTTGAAGCGGCCCGGGTGATGGAAGAGGGCATCGTCACCGACCCGCGCGAGGCCGATGTCGGCTCGATCCTCGCCTTCGGTTTCGCCCCCTACACTGGCGGCGCGCTGTCCTACATCGACGGCATTGGCGCCAGGGCGTTCGTCAAGATCGCCAAGAAGCTGCAGAAGAAATACGGCGCCGAGTTCAAGGCGCCCAAGCTGCTGCTCGACATGGCGGAGAAGGGCGAGAGCTTCTATCAACGTTTCGATCCCTATGCGAAAGGCGACGTGAAGCAGGCAGCCTGACGCCGACCCGATGTATGTCTGGGTGCGCATGGCGCGCATGATGGCCACGGCGCGCAGCCGTGGCCCCTATATGATGGGTGGCGAAAGCCGGCTGGCTTTTCGCTGCCTGCCGACCGACATCGATTTCAACATCCATCTTAACAATGCGCGCTACATGATGCTGGCCGATCTCGGCCGCATTGATTTATTTATGCGCGCGGGCCTCATCAGGCTGGCGAGGACAAATGGCTGGGCGCCGATGATGGGCGGGCTGCAGACGGTCTATGCGCGCGAGATCAGGCTGTGGCGTCGCTTCGAAGTGGTGTCTTCGATCGAGACTTGGGAAGGCACCCAGGTTATAGGCAAGCATCGTTTCGTCCTCGACAATGGCGAGACAGCCGCCTTGATCATGACGACGGCCGGCGTCTATGACCGCGGGGCTCGGCGCTTTCTCGATATCGACGAGGTCGTCGCAGCACTTGGCCGCGCGGCAAACCCGCGACCTCTAACCCAGGCAGAACGGATTTTCATGACGTCGCACCAGGGTCTGCGCAGCTTGGCCAAGGGTGTCGATTGATCCCGGGAATCGGAATTTGTGGGGCCACAGCTTACACGCGGCGTTGTGGGGCGGGCGGTGGACAAAACGGCATTCCAAGACTAGAAGGGAAAGGTATTTTTTCCTGCATTGAAGGAGAGCAAGACGTGCTCTCGCATGACCGTGTCTGGGCCGCCATCGATGCTCTTGCCGAGCGCTATTCGCTTTCGGCCTCGGGACTGGCCAAGCGCGCGGGGCTCGATTCCACCGCCTTCAACAAGTCGAAGCGTTTGTCTTCGGATGGTCGGCCGCGCTGGCCGTCGACCGAATCGCTTGCCAAGATCATCGAGGCGACGGGCGCTTCGCTCGATGAATTCACCGGTCTGATCGAAGGCCGGCCCGGGATCAGCAATAGTGCTTCGACCAGCCATGCCGCTTCGGTCGCCCGCAGACGCTCCGTGCCGTTGCTCGGCTTTGCCCAGGCCGGCGCCGGCGGCTTCTTCGACGATGCCGGCTTTCCGGCCGGGCAGGGTTGGGATCTGGTCGAACTGCCGGCACAATCGACCGAGAGTTCCTATGCGCTGCAGGTGCAGGGTGATTCCATGCTGCCGCTCTACCGCAATGGCGACGTCCTCATCGTCGAACCGGGCGCCATCACCCGCAAGGGTGATCGCGTCGTCGTCAAGACCACCGGCGGCGAGGTGATGGCCAAGGTGCTCGAGCGCCAGACCGTCAAGTCGATTGCGCTGATCTCGCTCAATCCCGATCATCCCGACCGCGATATTCCCATGCACGATGTCGAGTGGGTGGCGCGGATTGTGTGGGCAAGCCAGTAGGTCAGGCTCGTGCGGCTCCTTCATCATGCCTTGGCGGTTCTGATGGTCCCAGTGATGGCGGCCATGGTCGTCACTGGTGGTCACACGCTGAAAGGAAGCGACAGCGTCGTCACGGTGGATCAGCTTGATCCGGGCGCCGATACGATCGCGCAACAAGGCGCCGAGACGGTGCCCGAAGAGCCGGCCACATCGGCCATAGCAGCTCCACAGCCGCCAAAGCCGGCGCCGCATTCGAGGGCGATCGATCCCCAATTTGTCGCGCCACCGGAACTGCCCGCCGAGGGGCTTGAACGGGTCGAGCCGCGCGAGCCATTGAGCAAGCTTGCGCTGGCCGTGCCGCCCAAGCCGAAAATGCCTGACGACTGGAACGGCACAAAGCTGTTCCAGCCGGTTGCGCCGGCCGCTGGCCTAATCGAAGCGAAGGGCTACTCGGTCGCGGTTTCCGGCATCGACCTCGTCAGGCAGGACGAGACCTGTAGCGAGGACGGCAAATCCTGGCCGTGCGGCGTCCGTGCGCGGACGGCATTCCGCGCCTTCCTGCGTGGCCGCGCGGTGGTTTGCACCGTGCCGCCCGAGGGCGGCCGCGACCTGATCGCTGCCGAATGCCGGATCGGCAAGCAGGATGTCGGCCAATGGCTGGTCGAAAACGGCTGGGCGCGCGCCGCCAAGGGTGGGCCCTATGCCGAAGCCGGCGACAAGGCACGCACGGCGAAGAAGGGCATTTTCGGATCGGCGCCTGATCTGTCCGGCATGCCGGCAATGCCGGCCGCACCGAGCCCGGCGCCTCAGGCGCCGAGTTCGATCCTGGAAGAGTCCGGCGGCGTGCTCAAACCAGCTGACCAGCCAGCGCCCGCTCAATGAGCGCCCGCGTCTCGGCAATGCCGTAGAGCGCGGCGAACGAACCGAAGCGCGGGCCGCGCTCCTGGCCGATCAGCACCTGGTAAATCATCTGGAAGAAGGCACCCGATACGCCAGGGCCGCCCTCCGGGCTCTGCTTGGAATGATCCTGATAGCGTTCGATCCTGCGCGCGACGTTGAGCGAAGCGTTCTGGATCGCTTCGCCATTGGCGCCGGCCGGCAATTCACCAAGCGCCTTGTCGAGGGCTTGCAGCGCCTCGCGCTCGACCTCGTCGGCCGGGCGGAAGGTTTTCGTCGGCTTCACGAAATCGTCGAAATAGCGGATCGCGTGGCCGACCAGCTGGTCGAGTTCGGGATGCGTCTTTGGCGTCACCCCTTGCGTGTGGCGTGAGATGAAGCCCCACAGCACATCCTTGTTCTGCGCGTTGGAAGCGCTGACCAGATTGAGCAGCAGCGAGAACGGCACCGGCATGTCGATCGCGGGCGGGTTGCCGTCATGCATATGCCAGACTGGGTTGCCCAGCCGTTCCTTCCAGTCCTGCCGGGGATAGGCGGCGAGGAAGGTATAGTATTCGTCCACAGCCCGCGGGATGACGTCGAAATACAGCTTCTTGGCCTGCCGCGGCCGCTGGTACATGTAGAGCCCGAGGCTTTCGGTCGGCGCATAGGTCAGCCACTCGTCGATGGTCAGCCCGTTGCCCTTCGACTTCGAGATCTTCTGGCCGTTCTCGTCGAGAAACAGTTCGTAGACGAAATGCTCCGGCGCCCGTCCGCCCAGAATGTTGCAGATGCGGTCGTAAACCACCGCATTGGTCTGGTGATCCTTGCCGAACATCTCGAAATCGACGCCAAGGGCTGCCCAGCGCATGCCGAAATCCGGCTTCCATTGCAGCTTCACGCGGCCGCCGGTGATCGAAAGCGTGGTCTCGGTACCCTCGTCGTCGAAGGTGATGGTGCCGGCCTCGGCGTCGACATGCTTCATCGGCACGTAAAGCACGCGGCCGCTCTTCGGCGAAATCGGCAGGAACGGGCTGTAGGTCGCCTGCCGCTCGGGGCCGAGCGTCGGCAGCATCACCGCCATGATCTGGTCGTAGCGTTCGGCGGCGCGCTTGAGCATCGCGTCGAAACGGCCGGACTTGTAGTATTGCGTCGCGCTGGCGAACTCGTAGTCGAAGCCGAACGTGTCGAGGAAGCGGCACAGCATCGCATTGTTGTGGTCGGCGAAGCTGGCATAGTCGTCGCCGAACGGATTGGGAACCGACGACAGCGGCTTGTGCAAATGCGGCTCGAGTGCGGCGCGATCCGGCACGCTGTCGGGTATCTTGCGCATACCGTCCATATCGTCGGAAAAGCACAGCAGCTTGGTGGCAACCTCGTCCTGCGTCAGGACGCGAAAGGCATGGCGCACCATCGACGTGCGCGCCACCTCGCCGAATGTGCCGATATGCGGCAGGCCGGACGGTCCGTAGCCGGTCTCGAACAGGACCGTTTGCGGAAAGTCGGTGCCTTTGTAGCGTTCGATGATCTTTTTGGCTTCTTCGAACGGCCATGCCTTGCTCTCGACCGCGGCCGCCAGCAGCTCGGGATTGAGATCGATGATGTTTGATCCCGCCATGTCACTGTTTTCCAAATCATTCGCCGGCCCATTCGAAGGCGGCCGGAGCAGAGGTTTTTCAACCGGTCTCTAGGCGTGCATCGCCGGAGCGTCAACGCGTGCGGCGCTTTTTCCTTGCGGTGCAGATTTCGTGTTCTTACCTTCGAGGCCCGGTTCAAGGAGAAAAAATTGCCGACGCCGCATGAAGCCCTGATCTACCTGATGGTCATCACCTCGGCCTCCGATCGCGACATGACCGATGTCGAACTGGCGCGGATCGGCGAGGTCGTCCGCTCCTGGCCGGTGTTCGAGGACTTCAACCACGACAGACTGGTCGGCGTCGCCCAGGCCTGCCAGAAGCGCCTGCACGAAAAGGACGGACTGGAAGGCGTGCTGGCTGAAGTCGCGGAGGCCTTGCCCGAGCGGTTGCGCGACACCGCCTATGCCGCCGCCTTCGAGGTTGCCGCTGTCGATCTCGAAATGCGCATGGAAGAAGTGCGGGTGCTGCAGCTGATCCGTCGTCAGCTCGATCTCGACACGCTGACGGTCGCGGCAATAGGCCGTGCCGCCAAGGCCCGCCTGCGTACGCTGACCTGAAAGTCCTTGGCCCTAGAAAAAGCTGACCGGGAAATAGCGCAGATAAAATTCGGCAAACGTGCCTTTCATCGAAATCTCCTGCAGCGCGTAGTCGAGCGCGGCGGCAAGCGCTGGATTATCCGCTTTGGTGGCGATGGCCATGCCAGTGCCCAGATATTCGGGCGCCAGATAGGGCCCGCCGGCAAAGCGGCAGCAGCCCGCCGCATCCGAGCCGCCCAGCCAGAAGGCCAGGCGCATGCCGTCGCCGAAGGCCGCGTCGACCTTGCCGGCCTTGAGATCGTTGTAAAGGTCTTCCGGTCTGTCGAAAGTGACGACCTGAACCGTGTTGAAATAGTCGCGCAGCATGCGCTCATGCGCTGAACCTGATATTACGCCGACACGGTTGCCGTGCAATTTGTCAAAGACCGGTTCGGTCAGCGCCTTGCTTTTCGGCATGATGAAGCGTGCCGGAAACTGCAGATAGGAGCGCGAGAAGGCATAGGTCGCGCGCGATTCCGGCGTTGCGGCGATGCCGGCGATGATCGCCTCGCCTTCGCCTTTCTGCAATGCGCCTTCCAGCTCGGTCCAGGGCAAGGCCTGGATCTGGCATTTTTCGACGATGCCAAGCTCGGCGCAGATGGCGCGTGCCAGATCGATGTGGAAGCCGGACAGCTTTCCCGAGCCGTCGAGGAAATTGAAGGGTGGGAAATCTGTCGTGGTCAGAAATCTCAGCCGGGGCAGCGCCGAAAGGTCTGGCTTGGGCAGCCGCTCCTTGGCATCCCACAGCACCGGAACCTGAGGCGCCGCGGCGCGCGCACCATCGGCGAGCGACAGCAATCCGATCAGCATCGCAAGGGCGAAGGATCTCCACTGGAACGCCAAGATAAAACTCCGCCACACTCGTGCTCGCACCGGTTTTGGTACGAAAATGGTACAGGCACAATGGTTTTTGATTTCAACACGCCGATTTCAGGATATGATTTAGCCGGTTTGCAAATCAGCTTTGGCCGCCTTGGTGAGAGGATCAAGGTCGGAGCCACAGAATAAGAATGCGGTTTGCAATCCGTGGTCGGTGGCGAAGTGTAAATCAGGCACGCATCATTGGCCGCAATGCATGAGGCAACATGGGGTTGATGTTGCGATGAGTCAGTTCGATCGCACGCTGGAATTCATAGACCAACTGCAGCACGCCGCAACGGCGGCGGCGGTCTGCGAAAGGCTGCTGGGCATAACGGCGGATTTCGGTCTCACCGCACTGATGGCGGGAACCGTACCGCAGCCAGGCACGCCGGCCGGCCAGCAAAAGCAGCATGTGCTTCTCTGCGATTGGCCTGGCGAGTGGCTCGAGCGCTATGTCGCGCGCAACTATGTCGACCACGACCCGGTCGTCAGCCACATGAAACAGTTGCAGGCGCCCTTCCAGTGGCGCGAGGCGTCGCAGAGCATCCGCATAGACAAGAGCAGCGGCGAAGTGATGGGCGATGCCGGCGCCTTCAAACTGCGTGATGGGCTGGCCTTCCCGTTGGTCACGCTCGACGGCCAGATCGTCATGGTGTCGCTGGGCGGCGAGGCCGTGGAATTGTCCGCTGCCGAGTTCGGCCAGGTGTCATTGGTGTCGACCTATGCGGTTGGCCGCGCCATGCAACTCCACACCATGGCGAGCAAGAGCATCGATCATATCGTGCTGACGCCGCGCGAACGCGAATGCCTGCAATGGGCCGCAGTGGGCAAGTCCGAGTGGGAGATTTCGCAAATCCTCGGTATCTCCGAACACACCTCGGAGAAACATCTTCTTAACGCCAAAAGCAAACTCGGTGCCGTCAACCGGGTTCAAGCCGTCGCGGAAGCGATAAGGCGCGGCTACATTAGTTAGGTCGGCCGTGCCGACCTGAAATCCTTGCCTACGCGATCACGCAATTTTCTCACCAAAGCACGGCCGTATCTTCCTCTGAACACAGGAGACGCCGGAATGCTTTTTTCCCTTACAACCCAAGAATTGATGGAACGTCCCGACCTTTGGGAGGCCGTCCATCGGCTGCGCTACAAGATATTTGTCGAGGAGATGGGATGGGAGGATCTCAGGCGGCCCGACGGGCTCGAACGCGACCAGTTCGATCATGACGAGGCCATCCATCAGATCGTCATCAGAGGTGACGAAGTCGCGGGCTATCAAAGGATGTTGCCGACCACGCGGCCTCATCTGCTGACCGAGGTTTTGACCGACCTTTCCGAAGGAATCCCGCCATCGGGTCCGAACATCTGGGAATTGACCCGCTATGCGGTGGCTCCCGGTTTTCGCGATGGCCGCCGCGGCGTTTCGACCGTCGGCACCGAATTGATCGCCGGCTTCGTCGAGTGGGGGCTAAAGCGCGGCGTCGACAAGGTGATCATCGAGTTCGAGCCGATGTGGGTACTGCGCGCTTTGCAGCTGCACTTCCTGGCGACCCCGCTGGGCTATCAGCGCACCTATGGCAACCAGCAGGTGGTCGCAACCCTGCTCACCTTCAACGAGCATACCCTCGACGTGGTGCGGTCGCGCCGCAATCATTTTGCTCCCGTGCTGGCCAGGGGATATCCCGACATGCTCGGCCAAAGGCGAGCGTCATGAGGTCGGAGACAGTCATGAGCGCACATCCACAACCCGAACTCCGCAATCACACGCTTGTCGTCACCGTGTCGTCGAATGACGGCCGGCCGGTGCTGGACAGGAGAGCCTATGAAAGCCTGGCAAAGACCTTCCATGAAGCCGCCGACAATGAGGAGGTGCGCGTCGTCGTGCTGCGCGGCCTGGCAGGCTGTTTCTGTCTCGGCGGCGATTTCTCCGAATTTCTCGACGCCACCAAGCACCAGAAACTGATCGCGGCCGTCACGGACCTGTTCCGCACGCTGGCCACATTTCCCAAGCCCATCCTTGCCTGCGTCGACGGCGATGCCGTCGGCGTCGGCTGCACCATCCTGTTCCATTGCGACATGGTGATCGCGTCCAATGAAAGCACCTTCAGGGTGCCGTTCGTCGATTTCGGCCTGGTGCCGGATGCGGCGACCAGCATCCTGGCGCCGCAGAAGCTCGGCTATGCCGGCGCTTTCCGCTTCTTCTGCCTCGGCGACACGCTTCGTGCCGAGGACGCCAGGGCGCTCGGCCTTGTCGCCGAGATCGTGCCGGGCGGCAGCGTCGAGGAGGCGGCCCTCGGCCGGGCAAGGCAGCTTGTCAAGAAGCCGGTCGCTGCCTTGCTGCAGACGCGCGGCCTGCTGAAGGGAAACACCCAGGCGCTCTGCGACCGCATCGACCAGGAGATTTCGCTTTTCCAGCAGGCGCTGCAGGACGACACCACGCTGCGCCGATTGCAGCGCATCGCCCGGCTGGCGGCCTGAACGGTCCGATCGAAAGGTGCCGATGAAGAGCGCCGCGCGGCCTTGGCTGCGCGGCGCAAAAAGCGTCAGTCCTGTTTTCCCAGGAAAGACGGCCCTTCGCCGATGATCTTCTTGTCCTCCTTGCCGATCACGTCGAGATCGCGCCCGTCGTAGGGCAGCGACAACAGGATGCGCCGCATGACCGCCAGCCGCGCGCGTCGCTTGTCATTGGCGCGCACGATGATCCATGGCGCGAACTCCTTGTGGGTGCGCTCGAACATGGTGTCGCGCACCTTGGTGTAATCGTCCCACTTGGTGATGCCGGCAACGTCGATCGGCGAGAACTTCCAGCTCTTCAGCGGGCTGTAGCGGCGGTCGTGAAAGCGCTCGAGCTGCGTTTCCTGGCCGATGTTCAGCCAGAACTTGAAGAAGTGGATGCCCTCGTTGGAAATCATCCGTTCGAAATGCGGCGTCTCCTCGAGAAACTGCTCGTGCTGTTGCGGCGTGCAGAAACCCATCACCGGCTCGACGCCGGCGCGGTTGTACCAGGATCGGTCGAAGGTGACGAATTCGCCCGATGTCGGGAAATGGTCGACATAGCGCTGGTAGTACCATTGCCCCAGCTCGGTCGGGGTCGGCTTGGTCAGCGCCACGTTGCGTGCCGTGCGCGGGTTGAGGTACTGGCGCACCACGAAGATCGTGCCGCCCTTGCCGGCAGCATCGCGGCCCTCGAACAGCGCCATCACCCGTTTGCCGGTCGACTGCAGCCAGGCCTGCGCCTTGACCAGCTCGATCTGCAATTTCTCGAGCGTCTCGTCATACTCGTCGCTTTTCATCTTCTTGTCGTAGGGATAGCCGCCGGCGGTCAGCTTGTTGTCCTCGACCCAGTCGGGAAGCACGGGATTTTCGATGTCGAACTCCCGCTCCTTGCCGTCGATCCTGATCTTCAGCGGCCCCGAAGTCGGCGCGGCAGAACTTTCCTTGGCTTTTTTCATCAAGACGAACCCTTTCCAGCTTCCGGACTCATGCTATTGGGAGCCACTACAGCGCCGCGCGTCCGTTTGGACGCGCAAAGGACGCTGTAGCACTTTTAATTTGCGCATGATCCTTTCCGAAAATCGATTCCCGATGTTCGGGGTCATGCGGCAACCGGCCCAGTGGAAGTTTCCGCCACTGTGCGGCCGGGCGCGAAGGCATGGGGTGCGGGGCCGCAAGCGAATGACTGACCTGGACGCAGAGCAGAGAGGCATCGCGCAAACCATAGCCACACGGCTGTGGAACAGCCGCTGGCTGCTTGCGGCCGGCGTGGTCGCGGTCGTCGTCGTTTATGCCTTGGCCGGGATTTCAGCCTATGTCGTCCTCGCGGCGCTGCTCCTGCTGCTTGCTGCGGCAACGCTGCCGGCCGTTGGCACCGGCCAGTCGGCTGAAAGTGGCGCGGCCATCGAGGCCATCGGCTTGCAGAGGCTGTCAGGTGAATATCTTGCGGCCGCCGTCGCCGATCCGCTGATCATCTTCGACCGGACAGCCACCATCGTCCACGCCAATGCCGCCGCTTTCGCCGCCTTCGGCGGGATAGCGCCGGGCATGTCGCTGTCGTTGAAATTCCGGGCGCCGGAAATGCAGGCGCTGCTGGACGGCGTGCTGTCGGGCGACCTCGCCTCCGATGTCGTCGACTATACGGAAAAGCTGCCGGTCGAACGGGCTTACCGGGTGAGCGCGTCCTCGGTCGGCCACGCCACCGATCTTTATGTACTGGTGTTCAAGGACCAGAGCGAAGCGCGCAGGATCGACCGTATGCGCGCCGACTTCATCGCCAATGCCAGCCACGAACTGCGCACGCCGCTCGCCTCCATCGCCGGCTTCATCGAAACGCTGCGCGGGCCGGCCCGCAACGACCCGGCGGCGCGCGATCAGTTCCTGCAGATCATGCAGAGCCAGACGGGTCGCATGGCGCGTCTGATCGACGATTTGCTGTCGCTGTCGCGGCTTGAGATGAAGCCTTATCTGAAGCTTGGAACCGAGGTCGATCTGCGCGAGACCGTCGACAGCGTCATCGATTCGCTTGGACCGCTGGCCAGGGAAAACAGCGTTGCCATCGAGCGGGACTATGCCGATGGGCCGCTTGATGTGCCGGGCGATCGCGACGAACTTTTTCAGGTGTTCGAGAACCTTCTGGAAAACGCCTGCAAATACGGGCAGTCGGGCGGGCGCGTCGTGGTGTCGATCGCGCGCAGCGATGCCGGCTCGGAACCGGGTATCGACGTGACTATCAGGGATTTTGGCCCCGGCATTCCAGAAGAGCACATTCCGCGCATCACCGAGCGTTTCTATCGCGTCGATGTCGAGACCAGCCGGACCCAGAAAGGCACCGGCCTTGGCCTGTCGATCGTCAAGCATATCCTGACGCGCCACAACGCAAGGCTTTCGATCAAGTCCGAGGTCGGTCAAGGCGCCGCCTTCTCGGTTCATTTGCCGACGCACTGAAACCGCCCTAGTTTTCCACCAGACCGTTTCTTTTTTCTGTCATCCGGCTAGCGTATCAGCGGGGATTCGAGGAAACGACTCAAAGTCAAAACACCCGTGGGAAGGCATTTTATCATGCAGTCCGTGCATACTATGAGCGCCTATGATGAGGAGCTCAAATATCTGTCGAAGCGCATCGCGGCGATGGGCGGCCATGCCGAGCGCATGGTCGAACAGGCGGTTGCCGCTCTCGTCAACGCTGACCCCGGCCTCGCCCAGAAGGTCATCCGCGATGATGCCGTGCTGGATGAAGGGCAACGCGAAATCGACGACAAGGCGATCATCATCATCGCCAAGCGCCAGCCGATGGCGACGGATTTGCGCGAGATCGTCGGCGCGATCCGCATCTCCGCCGACCTGGAACGGGTCGGCGACCTCGGCAAGAACGTCGCCAAGCGGGTGGTTGCTGTCACCGACGGACGCCAGCCGACCAGCCTGTTCCGCGGCCTCGAGGCCCTGGCCAACCTGGCGCTGACCCAGCTCAAGGAAGTGCTCGACGTCTACGCGTCTCGCTCGGTGGAGAAAATCGGCTTCGTGCGCGACCGCGACGACCAGATCGACGCCATGTACACATCGTTGTTTCGCGAATTGCTGACCTACATGATGGAAGATCCGCGCAACATCACGCCCTGCACGCATCTGCTGTTCTGCGCCAAGAACATCGAGCGTATCGGTGATCACGCCACCAACATCGCCGAGACCATCTACTACATCGTCACCGGCGAGCAGTTGCCGGCCGAGCGACCCAAGGGCGACAAGACCGACAAGATCGGTCTTTCCGAGACGCTGCCGGTTAAGTGAACGGCCGCCTCTCGAACCGTCGCCCGAATTACGCTAAGCTTTCCGGGCTTTGCCTCTATCCTCGTCCGTGGATTTGCTTCGGGAGGTCGTGATGGAAAATGTTCGGAACCTGACCCCGGCGCCTGCGCCTGCTTCCGGCATAATCGCTTGCGGCGTCTACACGGCCGGGCGCCGCATCGCCGATATTCCCATCGAGGAAGCCGGCGAATGGGCAAAAAAATCCGGTCATGTCGTCTGGATTGGCCTGCTCGAGCCCGACCGCAACCTGCTTCTGCGCGTTCAGGCGCAGTTTCACCTGCATGAACTGGCGATCGAGGATGCCGAGCACCCACACCAGCGGCCGAAGATCGAGCAATATGGCGATGCCTTGTTCATCGTCGCCCGCACCGCGCAACTG
>NZ_RZRQ01000157.1:0-13787 GCF_003997785.1 Mesorhizobium sp. M7D.F.Ca.US.004.01.2.1
TAGCGTTTCCAGCGGCTCGTCGGCAGTGAGCCCCGGCCCGTCGGTGGCGATCTCGAACAGAATGCCGTTCGGCTCGCGGAAATAGAGCGAGCGGAAATAATAGCGCTCGACTTCGCCGCTCGACGGCAGCCGGAACTCGGCCAGCCGGGCAGTCCATTGATGCAGCGTCTCCTGGTCCGGCGCCCTGAAGGCGACATGGTGAACCGCACCCGCCCCTTGCCGTGCCGGCGCCAGTCCCGGCTGCACCAGGACATGCAACTCCGCCGCCGGCCCACCCTCTCCCATTTCGAAGACGTGAACCTGGCCCTCCGGCGAGGCATAGTCGCGGGCCTTGCGCATGTTCATCACCTTGGTCACCACCGCCTCGGTGTTGGTGATGTCGGGAACGCTGATGACGATCGGCCCGAGCCCGCGAATCTGGTGCTCGGCCGGTACCGGACTTTGCGCCCAGGGATGGCTGCCGCCCCTGCCGCCATCGCTGACCAGGCGCAGACGCTGGCCTTCGGGGTCTTCGAAATCCAGACAGGGGTAGCCGCCGATGTCGGCGATCTCTCCTGTTACAATGCCTTCGTCTGCCAAGTGCTGCTTCCACCAGGCAAGGCTCTCCCGGCTGCCGACCCTGAGGCTGGTCCGCGCAATGGTGTGCGTGCCGCGCTTCTCGCGGCCAACCGGCCAGTCGAAGAAGGTAAGGTCGGTGCCCGGCGTCGCTTCACCGTCGGCATAGAAGAGGTGGTAGGCCGAGGTATCGTCCTGGTTCACCGTCTTCTTGACCAGCCGCAGGCCCAGGACCTTCGTATAGAAATGAAGATTGCCCGGCGCATTGGCGGTGATGGCGGTGAGATGGTGGATTCCTGTCAGTTGCAGGCTCATGGTCGTCTCCCTGGTTTTGGGGAAGAATTTTCTCCCTTCATATCAGAACTGCTGCACCATTGCTGAAGGCCGCGCATTCCGACAGTCCGTCGCCGGAAGCTGAACAACGGCGCCTCAATTAGGGTCGCTCCGGTGAACAATCGACATGAAGCAAGCCTGTGCCAACCACCGTCTGACGTCGTGAAAGAAGTATCCCCTTCCTGGCAAATACACCGGTCGGAATTATAGTCGCCGCCCTGCCATCCTCCTGACAGACTGCTGTCAGGAGGGGTGTGCGATAGTGTCTCCATCAGAGAGAGGAGACTAGCCATGAACGGTTCCACCATTCTGCGCGGCGTGCAGCACTATGTCGGCAAGATACGCACGATACGCAACGAGATCCGCACCCAACGGTTCATGAACTCGTTGCCGGCGGACATTCGCAAGGATATCGGCTGGCCGGACATGTATGCCGAACGTCGCTTCCGCGGCAATTGAGACGAATTTTTCGACACAGCGGTTGGATGTGGGCGCGTCAACGCCCAGATAACAGATCCGGTGCGTGAGGATGGGAGCGAGCTTATGCCCGAACAGAAGACAATCGGCTTCCTTTTCATCGAAGGTTTTGCCGACTGGGAGTATGGGCTGCTGGCGGCCTCGGCGGTCGAATGGTTCGGCGCCCGTGCCGTGTCGCTAACGCCTGATGGCAAGCCAGTGACCGGGATCAGCGGCTTTCGGCTGACGCCCGATCGATCGGGCGCGGCGGATGAGAATACCGATCTCGACGCCATCGCCGTCATCGGCTCCGACGAGTGGGCCGGCAAGGCACCGCCGGATGTCGCCGATCTGCTCAACGCTGTTGCATCGCGCGGCAGCGTGGTCGGCGGTATCTGCGCCGGCACGCTGGCATTGGCCCGCGCCAGCCTGTTCGAGAAAGCCAAACACACCAGCAATGGCCGTGACTGGATCAATGGTCATGAAGCCGGCTATGCCGGCGACAGCAACTACCAGGATGTGCCGTATGCCGTGACTGACGGCAAAATTGTTTCCGCGCCCGGTTCGGCACCAGGGACATTCGCGCTTGCCTTTCTGAAGACGCTCTATCCCGAAAGAGGCAGCGATCTCGCGCAGATGCGGACGCTGTTCGCCAAGGAGTATGCTGAAGCCTCCTGACAGTATGCTGTCAGGAGGAGCGTGCAATGGTGCAAGCCTCAGACACTGTGCATCGGCGGTCGAAAGGACGATCGATGAAGAGTTGGAACGACAGACTGAACACACCAGGCATCAACGGCGTGAAGCCGACGCCGCGCACGATGGCCGATGTCATCGAAGGCCAGCCGATGCTGGTGCCGACAGCGCGCCAGGTCGATGATTTCATCCGCTCGATTCCTGAAGGCGTCGAGATGGATGTGCGTGCGCTACGCACGGCGCTCGCCATCGAGCATGGCGCCGAAGTGACATGCCCGGTTACCATCGGCTACCATCTGCGCACCGTTGCCGAAGCCGCCAAAGAGGATTTGGAGCGCGGCATGATGTTGAGCGATGTGGCACCGTTTTGGCGCGTGCTCGATGCGAAAACGCCGACGACGAAGAAACTTTCCTTCGGCGCGGCGTTTATTGTCGCGCAACGCAAGCGCGAAGGGCTGAAACCATGATGCATGCCACCCAAAAGCGTTCTGCGGTTTTGGGATAACGGCATGCGCAAAACACGATGAGCACCGCCTAAAAGTGTTCTGCGGTTTTGGGCGACATGAAAAGAAACAACGCCGAGGGACCATACGATGCGCCGCGCCGACAGGCTCTTCCAGATCGTGCAGCATCTGCGCGGTGGCCGTTTGGTCACTGCCCAGAAGCTCGGCACGTGGCTCGAGGTTTCCGAGCGAACCATCTACCGCGACATTGCCGACCTGCAGTCGACAGGGGTGCCGATCGACGGCGAGGCCGGCGTTGGCTACATGATGAGGGAGGGTTTCGACCTTCCGCCGCTGATGTTCACGCGTGACGAGATCGTTGCGCTGGTCGCCGGCGCCCGCATGGTGCGCGCCTTTGGCGGTGCTGCCATGGCGCGCGCCGCCGAAGAGGCGCTGGTCAAGATCGGCGCCGTGCTGCCCGATGCCGAAAAAGACCGTATCGCCCGTACCGAAATCCACACGCCGATGTGGGTGGTCAGCGACGCCGCGCGCGAGGCGATCGACCTGATCGAGCGTGCTGTCGAAAAGCGCCAAGTGCTGACCATCGACTATTCCGACGAGGCCGGGCGCGGCACCGCCCGCGATATCCGCCCGCTTGGCCTGTGGTTCTGGGGCAAGGTGTGGACGCTGGTCGCCTGGTGCGAGATGCGCGACGATTTTCGCGCCTTCCGCATCGATCGCATCGCCTCCGTGGTCATCGCCGGCCACATCTTCAAACCGGAGCGCGGCAAGCAGCTTGCCGACTTCTACCGGGCGGTGGAGCGCAGCGAGGATTATGGCATGGCGCCGGATCGCGCCGCGCGGACCTGAGACCCGACGCACCCACAAAAAAGCCCGCTCGAAGCGGGCTTTTTTTCTTGGAATGCCGGACAACCTTACTCGTCGTCATCATTGTCCGTGTTCTTCGACTTCAGCGCCGAGAGCTTGGCGAACACGGCGTTGGCGTCGAGTTCGGCATCCTCGTCCTTCGGCTTCTCGGGAGCCGGCACCAGCCGCTCGGTCAGGGCCGCCGGCAGCAGCGTGTCACCGACCGGCTGCGCCTGTTCGCGACCGCGCGAGGCGCGGTTGACTTCCATGTCGAGGTCGATCTGCGAGGAAAGGCCCAGCGTCACCGGGTCCATCGGCTGCAGATTGGCCGAGTTCCAGTGCTTGCGTTCGCGGATCTGCTCGATCGTCGACTTGGTGGTGCCGACGAGGCGCGAGATCTGTGCGTCCTTGAGCTCGGGATGGTTGCGCACCAGCCAGAGAATGGCATTCGGCCGGTCCTGCCGCTTCGACAGCGGCGTATAGCGCGGACCCTTGCGCTTGGATTCGGGCACCCGGACCTTGGGGTCGGAAAGCTTCAGGCGCTGGTTCGGATCCTTCTCGGCACGCGCGATCTCGTCGCGGGTCAGCTGGCCGGTCATGATCGGGTCCATGCCCTTGATACCTTGCGCCGATTCGCCGTCGGCGATCGCCTTGACCTCGAGCGGATGCAGCCCGCAGAACTGCGCAATCTGCTCGAAGGAAAGCGCGGTGTTGTCAACCAGCCAGACGGCGGTCGCCTTGGGCATCAGCAGCGTATTGGCCATTTAAAAATCCTTCTCGTTCGCCCGCGTTCCCGCGCGGGCGGTGGTTTAGAGCCACCAAAATGGGAAATTCGCGGTCTGTATAACCGCTCTCTTGCCGTTTCGCAACGTTTTTGGAAGCAATCGCCGGAAGCTGCGGGGCCTTGCCGAAACGGTTCCGCACTCTTGAGCAGAACGACAAGCTGGCTTTGCTGGCGGGTTCCGGTCTTGGCAAAGATCCGTTCGAGACAAGTGCACCCGGTCTTGGCGGGATGTTGGAGCTTGCCGCTGCTTCCATCAGGGTTCGCCCTTGTGAAAGCGCCCGAGCCAAGATGCCATGCTGAAAACTGAGGTCAATCCTGCTCGATGATCGGCATCGGTTGAGACCGTCGTCGATCATCCCGGCCCTAAAACGACAAAACCCGCCAGACTGGGTCCAGCGGGCTCGGAACCGCGACGAAAGTCGTCTGATGCGGCTCTGGCTTCTACGGCTTGGTCCGCCGGAGCGGACCAGACCTGGCTTTAGATGGCCTTGCGGGCGATCTTTTCGATGTCGGCGCGGTTGATGCCGAGATCGCTGAGCTGACGTGCGTTGAGACGGTTCAGTTCGCGGACGGTCTCGGTGTACATACGCCAGTTACGGAAAGCGCGGATCGGGTTCATGGTAGTCCTCCAGAATGATGTTCGTTTCGATGGTGCTCAAATAGGCGTCATCGATGAGGACTTGAATGGCCGATTTTGCATAGCAATGATGCAAATGCTGCATTGCAGCATTAAGCTTCTGTTCATCTTGTAGGCAGCCGCGGAGGCGGACCTCGCTCGCTCGGCCTGCAGGCCGAGCGAGCGATGCCGCTGTCAGCCGACGTCGAGCACGATCTTGCCGATATGCTCACCCTCTTCCATGCGCTCATGCGCCCGCCAGGCCTCGCTGAGCGGGAAGATCATGTCCATGACGGGAGCCACCTTGCGGGTGCCGAGCAACGGCCACACCTGCGCTTCCAGCGCCGCCGCGATCGCCGCCTTGAACTCGACGGTGCGTGGCCTCAGCGTTGAGCCAGTGTGGGTAAGCCGCTTGACCATGATCTTCGAAAAGTCCGCGCTTGCGACAGCGCCGCCTTGCACGGCGATCTGGACGATGCGGCCTTCGACCGCCGCCGCCTCGTAGTTTCGCTCGACATAGGAGCCGCCGACCATATCGAGGATGACATTGGCGCCCTTGCCCCCAGTCGCTTCCTTGACCGCGGCGACGAAATCCTCGTCACGATAATTGATCGCCCGGTCGGCGCCGATCTTCAGGCAGGCGTCGCACTTCTCCTTGCTGCCGGCGGTGGTGATGACATAGGCGCCGAAGGCCGAGGCAAGCTGGATTGCGGTGGTGCCGATGCCGGACGAGCCGCCATGGACGAGCAGCGTTTCGCCGCGCTTCAGGCCGCCGCGCTCGAACACATTGTGCCAGACGGTAAAATAGTTTTCCGGCACGGCCGCGGCTTCCGTGTGGGTGAAGCCGGCCGGCAGCGGCAGCACGCTGCCGGCATGAACCTTGACATATTCGGCATAGCCGCCGCCGGGCGTCAGCGCGCAGACACGGTCGCCGATGCGCCAGCGCGATATGTCGTCGCCAAGGGCCGCCACTTCGCCCGAGACCTCGAGGCCCGGCAGGTCCGACGCGCCGGGCGGCGGCGGATAGGCGCCCTTGCGCTGCTGGACATCGGGCCGGTTGACGCCGGCGGCATGCACCTTGATCAGGATCTCGCCGGCACCCGGCTGCGGCACGTCGCGCGTTTCCGGCTTCAGCACCCGTGGGCCACCCGGCACCGAGATCGCGATGGCCGTCATTCTTGCTGGAATTTTCTGTCCGCTCGCCATGAGATTTCCCGTCTTTTCTCGCCGTTATCCGACCGGCTGTTTGCATCGACGCCCCTGCCCTATGTATGCTGATTGCCAAATCAGGCAAATGGCCAATCTGGTCTTGGCGGAGGAGGAGCGACGATGGCGATCTTCGACGACGAACCCAAGAAGAAGGCTCGCCCGCACGAGATCGGGCAGGACCTGTCCCTGCTTTCCGTTGGCGAGCTGTCGGAACGCATCGGCATCCTGCGCGACGAGATCGCCAGGTTGGAGGCCGAGCTCAAGGCCAAGGACAACACCAAATCGGCGGCCGAAGCACTGTTCCGTCGCGGATAGCAGCGCGGGCGCAAAGAGCCCGCCGCCGAAAAGCCCGAATGCGACTGTCTTCAGACCCAGCGCCCCGCCACACTCGAGCCGGATCAAACAATGTTCGCAACCTACCGACCGATCCTCTCGCTGCTTCGCGGCACCGCCTTCCTGCTCGCGGCGTCCGGATTGCACGGGTTGCTCTTGCCGCTGCGCGGTCAGCTGGAAGGCTTCTCGACCGCATCGCTCGGCCTGATGGGCACGGCCTGGGCCGGTGGCTTCGTCACCGGCTGTTTCTTCGCGCCGCGCATCGTGCGCCGCGCAGGCCATGTGCGCGCCTTCGGTGCGTTTGCCGCATCCGGCGCCATCGTGGCGCTGCTCACCGGACTGATCATCGACGAATATGTCTGGATCCTGCTGCGCGCCTTCACCGGCTTCACCATGGCCGGGGCCTTCATGGTCATCGAAAGCTGGCTGAACGAGAAGGCCACCAACGAGAACCGCGGCACCGTCTTCGGCCTCTACATGATGGTCACCTATGCCTCGATCATGGGCGGGCAGATGATCGTCGCCGGCGGCGATGTGAAATCGGCGTCGCTGTTCATGATCACCGGCATCCTGTTTTGCCTGTCGCTCATTCCAACCGCGGTCTCGAGCGCCTCCCACCCCAAGCCGCTGCAGGATGTTTCGCTCGACGTCAAAGGCCTTTATGCCAACTCGCCGGTGTCGGCGGTCGCTTGCGTGTTGATCGGCATCGCCAACGGCGCCTGGGGCACGCTTGGCGCGGTTTACGGCGCCCGCATCGGCATTTCCACGGCCGAGATCGCCCTGATGATGAGCCTTGTGGTTGTTGCCGGCGCCGCCATGCAGCTTCCGGCCGGACGCCTGTCCGACAAGACCGACCGGCGTTTCGTGCTGGCGGGGGCGGCTTTCGGCGCGGCCTTGTTCGCGCTCTTGATCTTCCTGTTCGAGCCACGCTCCAGCATTTTCGTTATCGTCTTCACCGCAGCCTATGGCGCCTTCGCCTACACGCTCTATTCGATCGCCGTGGCCCATGCCAACGACCACGCGCGCTCGGAGGATTTCGTCAAGGTGTCGGGCGGCCTGCTTCTGCTCTACGGCTTCGGCACGATGATCGGCCCCTTGCTGGCCGCCGCCCTGATGGGCTGGATGCGCCCGGAAGGCTTGTTTCTCGCGACCGCCTTCGCGCATCTTTGCCTGGCGGGCTATACGCTGCTGCGCATCAGCCGCCGCGCGCCGGTGCCGATCGGCGACCGTGATGCCTTCAAGACGCAGCCGGCCGACCGCTCAGTTACCCCCGAAGCATTGCGGCTTGATCCCAGAAGAAAAGCAGAAGCAGACGGTTGAGATTCGAAAGGCTTTGCCTCACTAATACAGGCATGATGTTTTCCGACGCCTTCATGGCGATTGCCGACCCCAACCGGCGCCATCTTTTGGAAGAACTTCGCCGCGGCCCGAAAACCGTCACCGAGCTAGCCGCCGGCTTGCCGGTCTCACGTCCGGCCGTGTCGCAACATCTGAAAGTGCTGCTCGATGCCGGCCTGGTCCACGCCAAGCCGGAAGGAACAAGGCGGGTCTATACGGTGAGCAACACCGGCTTCCTCAAACTCAACATCTGGCTCGATCAGTTCTGGGAAGCCTGACCCGTTCGGCCAGCCGCAACACGCGCCGCGCACCTCACGCTTCCTTGCGCAAGAATGCGCCGAGCGCGTCGAGCAGCTCGCCCGTGCCATGTTCGCGCGTGGATGACGTGTCATGGCCGTCGAAGAAAGCGCCCTGCTCAGTCAGCACCAGCCGCGTGCCCTTGCCCTCGGCAAGAATTTCGATCGTGGCCAGCGATACCGATACGCGGATATCGCCAAACAACAGCTCGTAGCTATAGACGATACGCCGGTTCGGCACGATGTCCTGATAGACCGCGTTGTAAAAATGCATCTGCCCGTCGCTCGGGCAGCCGGCATTGACCTCTTTGCCGCCGACGCGGAAGTCCATCTCGTGCCGGCTCGGCATCGGATTGTCGGGGTCGGCGAACCAGCGTCGCTTGGCGGCCGGATCGCTCAGCGCGAAGTAGACTCTTGCGGGCGCCGAAGGGTAGCTGCGCTCGATGACAAAGGTGGAATGGACGACGGAACGTTGGGTCATGATTGCCTCCTTCAGGTCTCATCCTTGGTTTCCGCGAGAAAATCACCGAGCCGGTCAAGCCGAAGTTCCCAGGCGAGACGCCGCTCATTGATCCAATGCTCTGCCGCTCTCAATGCCGTCGGCTCGATTTGGCAGGTGCGCACCCGGCCAAGCTTTTGCGTGCGCACGAGGCCGCTTGCCTCCAAAAGATTCAGGTGCTGGACGACAGCCGACAGCGACATCGCCAGCGGCTCGGCCAACTGGCTGACCGAAGCAGGGCCGCGCGACAGCCGGTCGACCATCTGTCGCCGCGCCGGATCGGCGAGCGCCTGGAACATCCGGTCGAGCTGGGCAGGATCGTGCAGCATTGCGATCAGCCGTTGTTGTAGGGGAAGAACTTGAAGTAGGGCTGCGCCTCCTCGATCACCCGGGCGAAAGAAGGCCGCTGCACCAGGCGGTCGTGATAGCGCTTCATGGCCGGATAATTGTCGCCGAACGGCTCGACCTTGTTGGCATAGAAAAGCGCGGGGGACGCCGCACAATCGGCCATGGTGAAGGTGTCGCCCATCGCCCAGGTCTTCGACTGCATGTCCTGCTCGATGATGGCGTAGGAATTGCGCAGCTGATCGCGGGCCTGCTCGACGCCGAATGGATCGGTCTTGTCGTCGGGGCGCAACCGGTCGCCGACGATCTTCTGCATCGGCTCCTGCACATAGAAATCATAGAAGCGATCGGCCTGGCGGACTGCCAGCGCCAGGTCGATATCGGCCGGCACGAGGTCGACCGGCCCCGGATAGTGCGCGGCCAGATATTCGACGACGATGGTCGATTCCAGCACCGTGCGGTCGCGCGCATCGTCGCGCAACGCCGGCATCTTGCCGGTCGGCGAAATCTTCAGGAAGGCCGCGCGCGACTCTGCATCGCCGAGATCGACGATGGCAGGCGTGAACGGCGTGGCGTTCTCATACAACGCGATCAATGGCTTCCAGCAGAAGGAGGCCAGCGGATGGAAATGAATCGTCAGGGACATTTTTCGCTCGTCTGTTTGGTGGTTCGTCGGTGGCCGATACACGGCTTACCGGAGCCAATACTCAAGCATTCACTTAACTATTGCGACAGGCGCCGTCCGTCAAGACCCGCCTGTGCCGCCTCAGCTGGCTTGGATGTGAGCAACGATTGCCGCGGATATCTCCGGCCAATCGTCCGGATGCAGCTCATGGCCGCCGCCTTCGATGTGGATGAGTTTTGCGCCAATGACCGCCTCGGCCAGCGCCTCGCCATGTTCGACCGGAAAGATCGGATCCGCCGTGCCGTGGATGACCAGCAGCGGAGCCTCCATCTCGTGAAGGCGGCCCTTCCATGCGGCGCCGCCTTTGAGCATGAAATGGTTGGTCGCGCTCAGGAAGCCGCCGGAGCGGTCGTAATCCTGCTCAATGAAAGCCCGCGTCCCGGCCTCGTCGAATGGATGCGCGATGCTGGCGATCGCCCGCGCATCCCTGACGATGAAATCGACCACCTGGCCATGGTCCGACCAGTCGACTTTGGCCCCTTCGGCCGAATGCTCGGTATAGGCATCGCTCGTTTGCGGCAGATGCGAGGTGTCGGTTCCCACGGGCGAGCTGCTAATGACGGTCAGCGATGCGACGCGGGAGGGATGCTTGAGCGCCACAAACTGTGCAATCATGCCGCCCATCGACATGCCGACGACATGCGCCTTGTCGATGCCGTGGTCGTCGAGAACATGCATTGCATCGTCCGCCATGTCGTCGAATGTGTAGGGCGGCTCGCCCGGCTTGTATTTGGTCGAGCGGCCGGTATCGCGATTGTCATAGCGGATCACGAACAGGCCGGCCTCAGTCAGTTTCCGGCACAGCGCCTCCGGCCACCAGAGCATCGAGGCCATGGCTCCCATGATCAGCAAAAGCGGCGGGTTCGCCGGGTCGCCAAAGGCTTCGGATATGATTTCGGGGCGTTCGATCGTCGTCATGGCGCGGCTTCCTCTCTGCAAAACTGATTGCATTTAGCAATCGGTTGCACGATAATAAAACTGATACGATAATGCAACCGGTTTTGGAGAAATCTCATGAGCATGGATCGCCGGTCCGGATGCCCGATCAACCTGTCGCTGGAAGTGTTCGGCGACCGCTGGAGCCTGATCATCCTTCGCGACATGATCTTCGGCGGCAGGCGCCATTTTCGCGAGATGCTCAACGGATCGATGGAAGGCATTGCCTCCAACATCCTCGCCGACCGGCTGAAGCGCCTGATGGAGCTGGGCATGCTGACCAAGGCCGATGATCCCTCGCACAAGCAGAAGGCGATCTACAGCCTGACCGAGATGGCGATCACGCTGGTCCCTATCCTGGCCCATCTCGGCGCCTGGGGCCGCGTCTGGCTGCCGGTCAGCGACGAACTGTCGATCCGCGCCGAACTTCTGGAAAAGGGCGGACAGCCGATGTGGGACAAATTCATGGACGAGTTGCGCCACGAACATCTCGGCATGCCGCTCGATACGATGTCTGGCCCTTCTGTCCGCGCGACCCTGCAGGCCGCCTATGAGGCGGTGGTCGCCAGCAAGACCCTCGCCGCCAGCACGGCCGCGTAACCAACTTATTTTCCCGTTTTGGGGCCGGCTCTGCTAGAAGAGGCGGAAAATCACATTTTACGGGATTGGATAAGGTCTTGGTTGAAAACTCTCGGGATGCTGCCCGCGCGCGCGCCGACCTGCGTTTCAAGAAGCAGGAAGAGGCGGCAACCGTCCGCCAGAAGGCGATGGCCGAATACGTCGCCGAGAGCGACGCCCGCCAGGCCAAGACCAACAAGTTGCGGGCGCTCCGTCTCGCCAAGGAAGCGGAAGATCTCGCCAACGCGCCGGCGGCGCCCGCCAAGAAGCCGGCCCGCGCCAAGAAAAAATAGACCAGCCACGCCTGGAGCCAGACAAGCGTCAAGGCCTATCCGCATGGTGTCGGCAAAGGCCGCTTTCCATCCCGCCTCTTCACGCGAAGCAATTTCAACCGAAACCGGGATGTTATCTCGCCCGTTGACGGTCAATGATCGACGCGTTTCAAACAGGAGACCGCCATGACCGCACTGCCGCTCGAAAAAGCTAGGCAAATCATCGATGCTGCCTTTGCCAAGGGCGCCGATCTCAAGCTCAAGCCGCTCGGCGTCTCGGTGCTCGATGCCGGCGGGCATCTGGTCGCCTTCCAGCGCCAGGACGGCGCCTCGTTCCTGCGCCCGCAAATGTCGGCCGGCAAGGCCTACGGCGCGCTCGCCATCGGCATGGGCTCGCGCAAAGTCGAGGCCTTCGCCAAGGAGCGCCCGCATCTCGTCGCTGGCATCTCGGACGTGTCGGGCGGACGCGTGCTGCCGGTCGTCGGCGGCGTGCTGATCCGCGACAAGGCCGGCGCCATCATCGGCGCCGTCGGCATTTCAGGCGACACGTCGGACAATGACGAAGCGGCGGCAATCGCCGGCATCGAGGCAGCCGGCTTTACCGCCGATCCGGGCTGAGCGCTGGCGTCGGCGCCGGCTCTAATTCAGATTGATGTCTCTGCTGGCCGACCGCATCGACACCGCGAATCCGGCCAGCACATCGAACAGCGCGATGACCATCAGCGTGAAGAAGACGGAGTGGGCGGCGCCCTTCACCAGCAGGAACTCGACCAGGAACGCCACGAAGACCAGCGTCGACAGAAGGTGGTCCATGATCGAGGCATTGGTCGTGCGCACCGACTTCGCCATTTCGAGGAACAGGAAGATCAGCCCAATCAGCACCATCAGATCGCCAAGCGTCATCGAGAACACGCCGCCCGACATCATGCTGAACGAGAAGACCTCGCTCGCCCACGGATCGTCACCGCTGCCGAATATTCCCAGCAGTCCGAGATTGTAGAGCACGAAAGGCACGATCAGCAGCGGAATGGCACCGAACATCTGGCGTCTCCATGTGGGGGCAATCCTTTGTAGAATGCGCCACAGGCACGCCGTCAAGATGTTTCGGTAGCAGCCCTGAACACGGTCGAAGACCGCACGCAACAACCATGTCAGCCGGTTGCTCGGCTGGAGAGCTGCGACGATTGCCGCCCACGCTTCGAGATGCGCGCCACCCGGCCCCCAAACGCAAAAGGACCGGCCACTGGCCGGTCCTTTTGTAATTCAAACCTTTGGAAAAGCTGGTCTCAGCTTTCCTTGGGCGTCAACACCTGACGGCCGCGATACATGCCGGTCTTCAGGTCGATGTGGTGCGGACGGCGCATTTCGCCGGAATTCTTGTCCTCGACATAGGTCGGGGCCTTGAGAGCGTCGGCCGAGCGGCGCATGCCGCGCTTGGACGGAGAGGTTTTTCGTTTCGGAACGGCCATGGATATGCTCCATTACATGGTCAAAAAGCCCCGCCCGCCCTCGTGAAAGGGCCATGTCGGGGCCGGAATCTGAGAAAGTCGGGTGCCTATACACGCCCTGTGCCGTTTTGGCCAGCACTGCCGCGAATTTTTTTGAGTTGTCTAGCGGAGACAACCGACATAGGCGCCCGAACGACCAGCCCGGCGCTCGATGAGGTTGGCGAGTCTTCTCAGGCCCGGCCCGGGTTTGGCCGGGTTGCGGGCGATCGGATTTGGCAAGGAAACGGCCAAAAGTGCAGCCTGCCGTCGCGACAGCTGTTTTGCCGAAACGCCGAAATGATGCTGTGCCGCGGCCTCGATGCCGTAGATGCCCGGCCCCCACTCGGCGATGTTGAGATAGATTTCCATGATGCGCCGTTTCGACATCACCGCATCGAAATAGACGGCCAGCGGCAGTTCGACCACCTTGCGCACCGAGCCCAGCGGCCGTGACCAGAGAAACAGGTTCTTGACCGTCTGCATGGTGATGGTCGAGGCACCGCGCGTTGCTTCGCCGGCCAGCGCGTCGTCGACGACGCCCCGCAGCTCGCCGAGATCGACGCCACGATGGAAGCAGAACTGCCCGTCCTCCGACATGATGACGGAATTGGCCAGCACCGGCGACACATCGTCGATCGACACCCAGCGGCGGTCATAACCGGAGAACGTCGCCAGGTCCTTCAGCATAAGCGTCGAGACCGGATGCACGAAGGATGGCAGATAGAGGAACGTCAGCACGACCGGAATCAAAGCCAGCACCGCGGCCACGACGATGCCGCGCCGGACCCAGCGCTTGAGACCGCGGCGGTTTACGCCTCGCGATCTCGTCGCCATGTCCAGCTTTTCGGTTTCATGATCGACGATCGGTTCCGCCAAGCCGCCCAACCCGTGCCAGAGAGCTCGTTTTGAAACTCGCTCCTGTGAGTCATATGACGGTGTTTTCGAGAACCGGAGCGGAGCGTACATTTGAGTACGTGAGCGCCGGAAGCGCAGAAAACGCGTTCAGATGACCGCAGGAGTAG
>NZ_RZRQ01000158.1:0-13773 GCF_003997785.1 Mesorhizobium sp. M7D.F.Ca.US.004.01.2.1
GTACCGGAGCGATCGAGCAGGCCCATCCATTCCGCTTCGGCGAGCTTCATCATGCCGGCTTGAGCGGCAAGGCTCGCCTCGTATTTTCCCGGAGCACCTGCACGCCAGAAGCGGATCAACCAGGGCAGAAGCTTCGGCAGATAGGCGGGGGGGATGCTGAGCGGGCCGAGCGGATCCGCCAGCCATTTCGGCAGCTGTCGCATCATGCCCTTGTGCGCCATCGGCAGCACATCGGAAAAGGCAAAAGCGGCGGCGTTGCCGGAGCTCGTCTCCTCGCAGATGCCAGAACGATCGAAGATCGTGACCTTGCGTCCCACGTCGGCCAGAGACGCAGCGGCACAGATACCGATAATGCCACCACCGACGATGGCGATGTCGATTGCAGCATCGCTATTCATGGCTGCGCGTGCCGTTCTGCATGTGCCAATCTCGCCTCATCCGACCCTTCGGGCCACCTTCTCCCCGACGGAGAGAAGAGGCTGACGCCGGTGTTGGCGACCTCTTCTCCCCTCGGGGAGAAGGTGGCCGCGTAGCGGTCGGATGAAGGGGACTGCGGCATTGCGACCCTTAGAACTGCGGCAGCTTCGGCCGAACCGCGAGCGCATCCTTGATGATCTTCTCGACGGCCTTGCGGCGCTCGCCCGACAGCGGCTGGCGCGGCATGCGCACGCGGTCATTTGTGTTGATCGCGAACACTTCGGCAAGCTTGATGTTTTGTACCAGATAGGTCGAGACATCGAGATCGAGCAGCGGCCGGAACCAGCGGTAGATGGCGAGCGCCTCCTCGCGGCGGCCCTGCTTCATCAGCTGGTAGATGGCGACGGTCTCGCGAGGGAACGCGGTGACCAGTCCGGCCACCCAGCCGATGGCGCCAACCGACAGCGCCTCGAAGGCGAGATTGTCGACACCGGTAAACAGGTCGTAGCGGCTGCCCAGGCGATTGATGATCTCGGTCGAGCGACGGATGTCGTCCGAGGATTCCTTGATCGCGACAAAGCGCTTGTCCGACGCCAGCTCCTCCATCTGGTCGACGGTGACGTCGACGCGGTAGGCGAGCCGGTTGGAGTAGATCATGACTGGCAGGTCGCCGGCCTGCGCGACCGCGCGCAGGGCCGCGACCGTCTCTTCCGCATTGGTGTGGTAGATCGGGCTCGGCACCACCATCAGGCCGTTGGCGCCTTCCTTGGCGGCGCGCTTCGCGATGCTGGCGGCCTCGCGAGTGCCGGCCTCGTTGACGGTCAACAGCACCGGCTTCTTGCCGGCAACCTTCTGCGCGGTCTTCAGCACTTCGATCTTCTCGTCGGGCGACAGCATTGGCCCTTCGCCGAGCGATCCGCAGACGATGATGCCGTCGCAGCCGGCCTCCATCTGCAGGTTAAAGCAGCGCTCCATCTCGGCATGATCGAGACGATCATCCGCGGTGAATTTGGTCGTGACGGCGGGGAAAACTCCGGTCCACATGATCATGTCTCCATCTGATATATCAGCCATATATCTGTTAAGAAACCGCCTGTCAATACAGATTCCGTTATGATATATTCAAGATATATCAGGAGAACGCCTTTGATATCCATGGAAGCAAGCACCGCGTCCGAACCGGCCGCCACCAAAGCCTATCATGTGCTCGAGCACATGATCGTCACGCTCGAACTGGCCCCGGCGAGCTTCGTAACCGAGGGCGCCCTGATCGAAAGGCTCGGGCTCGGCCGCACGCCGGTGCGCGAGGCGATCCAACGGCTGGCCTGGGAGGGGCTGCTCGACGTCCGGCCCCGCGCCGGCATCGCGATCGCTCCGCTCCATCCCGGCGACTGGCTGCGCGTGCTCGATGCGCGCCGCGGCGTCGAGGTGGTCCTGGCCCGCTCGGCCGCCCGCTTCGTCACCCGCGAGGCCGCCGACCTGTTTCACGAAGCAGCGCTCGCCATGCAGAAGGCGGTCATCTCGGGCAACGTGCTTGCCTTCATCCAGGCCGACAAGGCACTCGACGAAGCGCTGGCGCTGGCCGCCGACAATCCGTTCGCCGCCCGTTTGGCCGCCCCCTTGCAGACCCACAGCCGGCGCTTCTGGTTCCGCTACAAGGCCGACACCGGCCTTGCCGAATCCGCCGAGCACCATGTCGCGCTGATCCGCTCGATCCTCGACGGCGACGAGGAGGCCGCGGCCAAGGATGCCAAGCGCCTGATGGCGCTTTTGCGCGGCCATGCCGAGGTGGCCGCAACGCGCTGATCGAACGGCTCAGATCCCTTGCGCCGTCGCGGTGACCGCGACGGTATTCTCCCATCCGTCACCGGTCGCGAAGATGCAGCTTCGGCCCTGCACGTCGGTCACCAGCATGGTCCATGTCCCGCTTGCCGAAACATAGACCTCGACAATGGCGGCTTGCCCGACCACACCGTAGCCGATCTGCTTTTGTTGAAAGGCCTGCGCCAATCCCGCGACAAGATCACTGTGGCCGCCGCAGATGAGTTGCGCCTGTGCGGGTAGCGTCGACAGCGCCAGCGTGGCGCCGATCGCGGCTATCCTGATCCATCGAACGAAAACATGTGCGCCATCTGGCACCTCCTTCGCCTTGACGTTCCGGCAAAGGGAGGCACATGGGCAGCCTCAATATGCCGGGACGTTCCAGGCCGGATTCGACGTCTTCATCACGTCACTCCTTCTGGTTTCCGGTCTGTCGTCAGGGAATTCTATCGCATTCCTGGATTCGATATGGTGAGGTCGCGATGTGAAAACAAGCATCCTTGCGGCGCGTTGCGGGGCGCAATCCGCGTCAGGCTTCCGGCTCGCGAAGTGCTGCCCATTTCAGCAAGGCATCGAGAGCCGGACATAGCGCCTGCCCCCAATCGGTCAGGCAATACTCGACCTTCGGCGGCACCTGATGATGAACGATGCGACGGACAATTCCGTCGGCCTCCATCTGCCGCAGCTGCTGGATCAGCATCTTCTGCGAGATCGCCGGGATCGCGCGTTCGAGATCGGAAAAGCGCAGCACCTTGCCGCCGAACAGGTGAAACAGGATCACCAGCTTCCAGCGGCCTTCGAGGATGCGCAGCACATTCTCGACGCCGCTCGCCGCCGACAACGGCGTCAACGCTTCGCCCTTACTTTCGGGTCTAACCTTACTTTCAGGCCCAACCTTACTTTCAAGTAAGTACCTTACCTTTTCGTCGGTTCTTGTCATTTTTTCAGTCTATCTCATTTTAGGAGCCGGACAAGGCCGCGGACCTTCGCGTCAACGGCCAGAACTGGGACCGGAGATGAAATCATGACCGAAGAACTTCCGCAGCCGCTGACCGACTATTTTGTCGCCAAGAACAGGCATGACATCGACGCCATGCTCGCCTCCTTCTCATCGGACGCCACGGTCAGGGATGAAGGCAAAACCCATCATGGTTCGGCTGCCATCCGCAGCTGGATGGAGGAGACGACCAAAAAATACCGGGTGACCGTTGAGGTCGCCGACGCGACGGTCAACGGCGATGCATGGCGGATCGCCGGCATCGTCTCAGGCAATTTTCCCGGCAGCCCGGCGACACTCCACTACGTCTTCACACTGGCCGATGACCAGATCACGCGGCTGGAGATCGACGCGTGACCATCCCTGAGAGACCCACGGTCGACGATCGGCCATCCTACGACGGCACGCACGAAGCGGTGTGACGCCATGCAAAAAGGGCGCGACAAACGTCGCGCCCTTGTCGTCGAAAATTTCTCTCGAGATCAGTTCATCGTCGGGATGACGAATTCCGCACCGTCCTTGATGCCGGACGGCCAGCGCGAGGTCACCGTCTTGGTCTTGGTGTAGAACCGGAACGCGTCCGGGCCGTGCTGGTTGAGATCGCCGAACGAAGACGCCTTCCAGCCGCCGAAGGTGTAATAGGCGATCGGCACCGGGATCGGCACGTTGATGCCGACCATGCCGACCTGGACCCGCGAAGCGAAATCGCGCGCGGCATCGCCATCACGGGTGAAGATGGCGACGCCATTGCCCATCTCGTGGTCGTTGGCGAGCTTGATCGCGCTCTCATAGGTCGGCGCGCGTACCACCGAGAGCACCGGCCCGAAGATCTCTTCCTTGTAGATGCGCATGTCAGCGGTGACGTTGTCGAACAGGCAGCCGCCCATATAGTAGCCGTCTTCATAACCCTGCATGGAGAAGCCGCGGCCGTCGACGACCAGCTTGGCGCCTTCCTTGACGCCGGTATCGACATAACCCTTGACCCGTTCAAGAGCCTGCGCCGTCACCAGCGGGCCGAAATCGGCCGAAGAGTCGGTCGAAGGACCGACCTTCAGGCTCTCGACGCGCGGAATCAACTTTTCCATGAGCCGGTTGGCGGTGTCGTTGCCAACCGGGACGGCGACCGAGATCGCCATGCAGCGCTCGCCGGCCGAGCCGTAGCCGGCGCCGATCAGCGCGTCGACGGTCTGGTCCATGTCGGCATCGGGCATGATGATCATGTGGTTCTTGGCGCCGCCGAAGCACTGCACGCGCTTGCCGGCGGCCGTGCCGCGCGAATAGATGTAATGGGCGATCGGCGTCGAGCCGACAAAGCCGATGGCCTTGATGTCGGGATCGTCGAGGATGGCGTCGACCACGTCCTTGTCGCCGTTGACGACGTTGAGGATGCCCGCCGGCAGCCCGGCTTCGAGGAACAGTTCGGCAATGCGCATCGGCACGCCCGGATCGCGCTCCGACGGCTTGAGGATAAAGGCGTTGCCGCAGGCGATGGCCGGCGCGATCTTCCACAGCGGGATCATCGCCGGGAAGTTGAACGGCGTGATGCCGGCGACGACGCCGAGCGGCTGGCGCATCGAATAGACGTCGATGCCGGGACCGGCGCCGTCGGTGAACTCACCCTTCATCATGTGCGGCGCACCGATGCAGACCTCGACCACTTCAAGGCCGCGCTGGATGTCGCCCTTGGCGTCGGCAATCGTCTTGCCGTGCTCGCGCGCCAGGATGTCGGCCAGTTCGTCATAGTCGCGGGCGACCAGTTCGAGGAATTTCATCAGCACGCGCACGCGGCGCTGCGGGTTCGTTGCCGCCCACTTCGGCTGCGCTGCCTTGGCATTCTCGACAGCCGCGCGCAGTTCCGCCTGCGAAGCCAGCGCCACCGTGCCGCGCACGGAGCCGTCCATCGGCTGCATGACATCCTGCTTGCGGCCGCTGGTCCCGGCGACATGCTTGCCGCCGATGAAATGACCGTAGTCGATCATGATTTCTCTCCCTTTGTTTGTGATGCCGCATTGTCCGCCTTTGGCCGGCGGATGGCAACGCGACGGAGAACGCAACCGTTGTGCGAAAAGTAGATAACGATTGACGGACGGGCATCAATTCCCGCAAATGACGGGATGCAATTGCTGCTACGGATTGAGAGATTGAGTTCCTTCGCCACAGAACGCAGCATCGGCGATTGTCATCCGGACCATTCCCATGAACTGGGATGACGTCCGCATCTTCCTTGCCGTGGCGCGCGCCGGCCAGATCCTGGGCGCAGCCAAGCGGCTGGAGCTCAACCACGCCACCGTCTCGCGCCGCATCGCCGCGCTTGAGGATGCGCTGCGGACGAAGCTGTTTCGCCGGCTGACCACCGGCAGCGAGCTGACGCCGGCGGGCGAGCGCTTTCTCGATATTGCCGAGCGCATGGAGGGCGACATGATCGCCGCGCGCTCGACCGTTGCCGGCGAAGGTGACGATGTCTCCGGCACGGTGCGCATCGGCGCGCCCGACGGTTTTGGTGTCGCCTTCCTGGCCAAGCGCCTGGGCGCGCTGACCGCGCTGCACCGCGAATTGACGATCCAGCTGGTCCCGGTACCGCGCTCCTTCTCGCTGTCGCGCCGCGAGGCCGACATCGCCATCACCGTCGAACGGCCGACGGAGGGCCGGCTGGTGGCTGGCAAGCTGGTCGACTACTCGCTCGGCCTGTTTGCGTCGCGCGACTATGCTGAGGTGCATGGTTTGCCCCAAACCGCCGCCGAGCTTGGCCAGCACACACTCATCGGCTATGTGCCGGACCTCATCGTCAGCCCGTCGCTCGACTATGCGGCGGAATTCAGCGCCGACTGGCGCACCAGCTTCGCCATCTCCTCGGCGCTCGGCCAGGCCGAAGCGGTGCGCTCGGGCGCCGGCATCGGCATCCTGCACACATTCGTCGCCCGCTCGATGCCGGAACTTGTGTCCGTCGACATCGTGGCGCCGATCCGCCGCGCCTACTGGTTGGTCTATCATGAATCGGTCAGGCCGCTGCGCCGCGTCCAGATCGTCGCCAGCTTCATCACCAAGATGGTGGAACGGGAGAGGGGCCTGTTCGTCTGATGCATGTCGCCCAAAAGTGGCCTCGGTTTTGGGAGAACGACATGCATAAAACAAAGACGCTAAAGCGCATCGCATGAATCCGATCAAACGCGATGCGCTTTAGCCGTGCCGCCTTTTCCTTGCCACAAAACCGGCCAGTGTGGCATCAGGCGTGCGGTCGCCGGCCACGGAGCAGGTCGCCGGTTGGGAAATCTTTCAGAAAGCTGGCGCGGATAGATATGCGAGCCGTTCTTGCCATCCTGCCGCTGCTTTTCGTTTCCGCATGCGCCAATCCGTGGATGAAGGTCCCGGAGGCCGAACTGCCCAAACCGATCCGCAACGCCATGGCGCGGCCTTCGCCTTTCGTCTTCGGCAATTATTGCGGCCCCGGCACCCGCACCGGCGATCTGTCGGCCCGGCCGGTCAACCGCCTCGACGCGGCCTGCCAGACGCACGACGCCTGTTACATTGCCCGCCACAACCATTGTGACTGCGACGGCACCCTCGTCGCCTCGGCGAAAGCGATACGCGACGACAAGACAGCGCCGCGCAAGGTGCGCGGCGAGGCCGAACTGCTGATCGCCACCTTCGCCATTCCCGTCTGCAAGGTCTTCCCGCAGGGTTTCATGCCACCGCGCGACCCGGCGCAATTGAGCGTCCTGAAGGCCGGGGCGACCGGGTGAAGGCCCGTGCATCCATCGCCATCGTTCTATTCGGGCTGGCTGTCCTTGCCGGCTGTGCCGACGCTGGCCGCAATGCCTGCGACGTCCTGCAAGGCCAGACGGCCTGCGCGCGACCCTTGCTATCGGCCAGGACGGCCGGGTCGCAAGTCGCCGCCGCGCAGTTCTTCGGCGACGCCGGCACGAGCGACTACGAAAAACGGTTCCTGGCACTGCTCGCCCACCACCAACTCGACGCCATGGACCGCGCGAACGGCACCGGCCCTTTCGGTCACGACCGTTATGAGATCCGCAACAGCGATTTCCAGGCGACCTACCGGACACTGCAACAACTGGCCGGACCGGTTGCCGAAATACATCTGCCGCCGGCCGGCGCCAGCGGCGGCGACGGCCATTTCGACGGACGCTGGCGGATGTCGCGGCAGACGCTCTACATCGATGCGGCAGTGCGGCCTTCGACGCCCAGGATCTTCGATTTCTCCGGCCTGCAGGCGCGCAGCGTCGAGATCATGCTGCGCCAGGCAGGCAAGCAACCGACCGACATCGAGGGCACATGCGACGGCACGCTGGCGATCAGTGCCGGCGGTGGGTCACGCACAATCGCCACGGGAACGGCATTCCATTTTCGCCTGTCCGGCGAGGACGACACGGTCAGCCTGTTCCCGAGTGACGGCCTGAACCGCTGCGTGCTAAGAATCCGCTCCAGCCTTGCCCCTGCCGGCGCACCGCTCACCATCGAGCGCGAAGAGACCGCCGACCCGGCACTTGCCGCTTTCGACAGTCGCTACGAGCGTTGCACGACGCCCGATCCCACAGGCCTCGATCCGCTCAGCCGCGCCTTCTACGCCAGCCGTTGGCTGTCGCAGACCTGCGCCTTGCCGATCGGAAAGCCGCGCCTGCTGCGCAAGTCGCGCGACGGCTTCAACGCCAAGGTCGAGGCGCTGATGGGAGCGCCGCTGTCCGACAGCGCCATCGACAAGGGCGACCCGGAGCTGCCGCTCGACTTTTCCAATGCCCCAAAACTCAAGCTGATCTATTTGTCGTCGCTGGAGTTCAAGGCTGACTTCTCCGGCCGCATCATCGAACGGCTGATCCGTCATCATGCAGCGCTTGGCACCAAGGTGCGCATTCTGGTCACCGACGTGCTGGAGCGCGACAAGGACGACGCCCTGCTGCATCGGCTGGCGGCCGAATTTCCCAATGTCGAATTGCAGGAATATCGCTGGCGGGCGGACCGGGGCGCGCCGATCGACGAGCAGATTTCACAATTGCACAAGGTTCATCATATCAAGATGCTGGCGACGCTTGCCGACGATCCTGGGCGGTCACGCGCCATCATCGGTGGCCGCAACATCCATGACGGCTTCCTGTTCCACCAGCCGATCGATCTGTCGCGTGATCCCGATCTTGAGCAATATGGCAAGACCGACGGGTTCTCGCTGAACTACTATTCGAACTGGAGCGACTTCGACATCGAGTTCGCCGATCCGGCCACGGTCCAGACACTCGCCGCGCATCTTTCGACAGTGTGGCTGCGCGACGCCGACACCAATCTGGCGCGTCCTTTCTCCATTCCAGTCCGGTCCGACGGCGCCCGCCCGTCAGGCACGGCGCGGCACTTCATTTCGGTGCCCTACGAGGATGGCCATGCGCTGGAGGATTATTTCGTCGAACTGGTCGACGCCGCCCAGCACCACATCCAGATCGTCAATCCTTACCTCAACCTGACGCCCAAGCTCGCCCAGGCTGTTGACCGGGCGCTCGCCCGCGGCGTCAGGATCGACATTGTCGGCCGCATTGATCTCAAGGGCGATATCGGCGGCAGGTTCCTCACCGCGCTCAACAAGCTGTTCGTCGAGAAATATGGCGACCGCATCAACATTCGCGAGTTCAAGGCGCCGGATGTCGTGCTGCATTCCAAGATCATGATGATCGACGAAAGGCTGGTGGCCATCTCGTCTGTCAACCTCAACAACCGCAGCTTCTTCCACGACTCGGAGAACGGCATGATGGTGCTCGACCCGG
Source organism: Mesorhizobium sp. M7D.F.Ca.US.004.01.2.1 (assembly GCF_003997785.1). Taxonomy (NCBI): domain Bacteria; kingdom Pseudomonadati; phylum Pseudomonadota; class Alphaproteobacteria; order Hyphomicrobiales; family Phyllobacteriaceae; genus Mesorhizobium; species Mesorhizobium sp. M7D.F.Ca.US.004.01.2.1. The sequence goes on from NZ_RZRQ01000158.1 coordinate 8,998, forward strand.
CCTTCTACACCAGCATGAATCCGATCTATGACGACTATCTCGCCCACTCGAACCCGGTCGCCAGCAATGTGACGATCCCGTGGGCCTATCGGCTGCTGTTCGACGAAGACTGGGTCAGGCAAGCATTCTGACCAACGCCTACCGCAGATAGCGCTCCTGCGCGAGGTCGCGGACATCGATGTCCGGCACCCGGCTGGAGATGATGTCGGCCAGCACCTTGCCCGAGCCGCAAGCCATGGTCCAGCCGAGCGTGCCGTGCCCGGTGTTGAGATAGAGATTGGAAAGCTCGGTGCGGCCGATCAGCGGCGGACCATCCGGCGTCATCGGCCGCAGTCCGCACCAGAACGTCGCGTCCCGCATCGCGCCGGCGCCCGGAAAGAGGTCACCCACCGAGTGCTCCAGCGTGCGCCGCCGCGATTCATGCAACCTGAGGTCGAAGCCGGAAATCTCGGCCGTGCCGCCAACCCGGATGCGGTCGCCAAGCCGGGTGATCGCCACCTTGTAGGTCTCGTCCATCACCGTCGACACCGGTGCCGCAGCAGCGTCCTTGATCGGCACGGTGATCGAATAGCCCTTGACCGGATAGACCGGGATCGGCCGCTTCACCCGGCGCATGAACCCTGCCGAATAACTGCCCAGCGCCATCACATAGGCGTCGGCGGCTTTCCAGCCCTTGCTGGTGCTGAGATTGGCGATGCGGTTGCGGCTGCGGATGACACGCCAGATCGTAACGTCGTATTCGAACTTGACACCGCGCGCCACACAGAGCTCTGCCAGCCTGTCGGTGAACATCTTGCAGTCGCCGGTCTCGTCGTGCGGCAGCCTGAGGCCGCCGACGAACTTTTCGCGCACTCCGGCCAGGCCCGGCTCCGCCGCGATGCAGCCGTCCTGATCGAGGATCTCGTAAGGCACGCCATACTTCTTCAGCACCTCGACATCGCCACCGGTGCCGTCGAGCTGCTTTTGCGTGCGAAACAGTTGCAGCGTGCCCTGTGTCCGCTCGTCATAGGCGATGCCGGTCGTTTCACGCAGCGCCTTCAGCGTGTCACGGCTGTATTCGGCGAGCGGCACCATGCGCGCCTTGTTGATCGCATAGCGCTCGGCCGTGCAGTTGCGCAGCATCTTGATCAGCCATGTCCACATATGCGGATCGAAGGCCGGCCGCACCACCAGCGGCCCATGCTTCATCAGCAGCCATTTGATCGCCTTCAGCGGAATGCCGGGGCCGGCCCACGGAGAAGCGTAGCCCGGCGATATCTCGCCGGCATTGGCGAAGCTGGTTTCCAGCGCCGGGCCTTTCTGGCGGTCGAGAACCGTCACCTCGTGGCCGGCCTCGGCAAGAAAGTACGCCGTGGTCACCCCGATAACGCCACCGCCCAGCACCATGATCTTCATCGTTCACTCCTTGCCGCCGCGCGTCCTTCAGGACGCCTTGGCCGCGGCCGCATTTCCGATTTGCGCATGATCCCCGGCGAAAATCGATGCCGATTTTCGAGATCATGCACTGTTGCCCGTTCACGCCGCCGTGGGACCGGGGTCGTCATCCCCCTCTGTCTGCCGCATTCCGGCTCTCTCGCCAAGAGGCCGCCAATCGGCTGCGGCGCTGTAGACGAGGGTGAGCCGATGCGGTCGTCGCACCTCGGCTTGGGATTTCTCCCTGACGGCCCGTCGCGCGGCCTCCGGCTGGTAGAGCACGGCCGCGATCAGGATCGACTCCCGCCTGCCGTCGGCCTGTTCAATCGATGCCGTCTGGCCCTCGGCCATGCCAAGCATGCAGAGCCCCCGCCTGGTCGTGATCGACAGGCTGGAGCCGACCGGCCCGCGCACCTCGTTTTGCACCAGGGTTCGGGTCTCGGCAGGGCCGGCATCGATACGAAACACCACCCTGCTGTTCAGCGTCACGATATCGGGTCCGACCGAATCGATCGGAACGACATCGGCTTTGGAGAGCTTGTGTGCAAGCATAGGAACGATCGGATCCGCGAAAGCCCGCCGACGCTCCAGCATGATCTCGAGGACGGCGAAGTCCTTCGTCGTCAACCAGCATTTCGTACCTGTCATCACCGCCTCCATGATCAGGACCGCTGCTGGACGTAGGCCGGCGTCTCGACGGCTTCGACGATCAACGACAGTTCCCGGCCGCCACGACCGCTCCAGCACACTGTCTCCCCGATCGACGCGCCGATGAGCGCCGTCCCCATCGGCGTCAGCACTGAAATCCTGTTTTCTGTGATGTCGGCATCGCCGGGATAGACCAGTGTGATGCGCTCCCCGCCATCGCCGCGGATTGTCACCGTCGAGCCCATCCGCACCACGTTGGCCGGCATGGAAGCCGCCGCCGTGATGACGGCCCGATCCATCTCCGAAAGCAGCTCTTCGGCTGTCTCGGGCACGCGATCGAGCGACGCCCGCGCCAGGCCCGTCAGCCTGTTGTGGTCGGCATCGCTGACCAGAAGCCGGCTCGGTGGACGCAATCCTGCTGCATGTTGCATGGCAAACCTCATGAGTTGGCGCATCGAACAGATGCGCGCCTGCCGCCGTACTGACGGCGGCTTGATGAAAAGCCGTCAGCCGCGAGGGCTGTCTGGCTTGAGAATGATGATGTCAGGTAGAAATGCCCCGGTTCGGACGGACGCCAAAAGGCGACCGCGCCGGGGCTACGATCCCGCGATCGGGCAGACCCTGAACAAGATTCTGATATGGGCGAGGTTGCTCATACCCGGAGCCTTGCCGACAGGCGTCCGCTTGTCAAGCGCGGCCAAACCGCTCAACCGTAGACATAGCGCCGATGAAAGCGCGGGCCGAGGCTGGTCAGGATCTCGTAGCCGATGGTGCCGGCATGGCCGGCAGCGTCATCGACGCTTTGTGAGGGACCGAGCAGTTCGACGAGATCACCCTCGCGGAGCTTGCCGGACGGCAAGGCGGAGATGTCGAGAATGATCGAATCCATCGACACTCGCCCGAGGAAGGGCAGGCGCGCGCCCTCGAACCAGGCCGCGGACGCCGCGCGTCGGTGCCAGCCATCGGCATAGCCCAGCGAGATCGTCGCAGCAGCGAGCGGGGCCACAGTGTGGAATGTGTGGCCATAGCCGACACCAACGCCGGCCTCCAGCATGCGTGTCTGGACGACCTTGGCCTCTAGCCGTACCACCGGCAGCATCGGGTTCGACCTGGCCGGCGTCGGATTGATGCCATAGAGCGCGGCACCGGGGCGTGCGAGATCGTAGTGAAAGCGTGCCCCAAGAAAGATGCCGGACGAATTGGCGAGCGAGGCCGGCGCCGCCGGCAACATCTTGCGCAGCCCCTCGAATGCCAGTCGCTGCCGCTCATTGGCCGGATGCTCCGGCTCGTCGGCACAGGCCAGATGGCTCATCACGAAACGGATGTCGATGCCGTCGAAGGCATGCGGATCGGTGGCAACGCGCTCCACATCCCGGGGCGCCATGCCGAGCCGCGACATGCCGCTGTCGACCTGGATCGCAGCCGGCAGTTTTCGGCCGGCGCGGCGGCCCGCCGCGCGCCAGGCCGCCAATTGCCCCACGCTGTTGATGACGGCGCAAAGGTCCGCCGCCACGGCGTCTTGCTCGGCGCCAGGCGGAATGCCGTTCAACACGAAAATGGCGGGGCCCGGCCCGATCGAGCGGCGCAAGGCGACCCCTTCGCCCAGCAGCGCGACGAAGAAGATATCGCAGCCTTCGCCCAGCAGCGCCGCCGCGACCTGGCTGGCGCCAACGCCGTAACCATCAGCCTTGAGCACACCAGCGCAGCGAACATTGCCCAACCGCGCTTTCAGCCGCCGGTAGTTTTCACGGATCGCACCGAGATCGATGGTGAGGACGGCCCCAGCCGCCACTTCGCTTGTGGCGGTGACCTCCTCGGGCAGCGACCTTTTGGGGACGTCGTTCATGGCGACCCTTCCAATGCATGTCGCCCAAAAGTGACTTCGGTTTTGGGACAACGACATGCATGCAGACAAAGACTAAAAGCGCGTCGCATGAATCCGTTTCAGCGCGACGCGCTTTTGGTGGCGGATAGAGACATCAATAGGACCGCCGGGCCGGCGCGGCAACCGCGGTTGTTGTATCGCGGCTATTGCACCAGATGCCGGAACGCCGCCACCACGTCCTCATAGACATGGCGCTTGAACGGCACGACCAGGCCGGGCAAATCCTGCATAGGCCGCCATGCCCATTTGTCGAACTCGGCGGTGTGGCCGCCCGGCGGCGGATTGATCTGGATCTCGCCGACATCGCCGTGGAAGCGAAAGGCGAACCATTTCTGCGTCTGGCCGCGATACCGTCCCTTGAAGGCGATGCCGACGAGGTGGTCCGGCAAATCATAGTTGATCCAGTTGGGCGCTTCGGCCAGCAGCGAAACGCCGCGCATGCCGGTCTCTTCATAGAGCTCGCGCTCGGCCGCTTGCAACGGCTCCTCGCCCTTGTCGATACCGCCTTGCGGCATCTGCCAAAGCTGCGTCGTGCCGGCAAATTCGCTGTCCGGTTCGGCAATGCGATGCCCGACCCAGACCAGGCCCTCCGCGTTGAGGATCATCAGCCCGACACAGGGCCGATAAGGCAGCGTTTCGCGATCGACTTTCTTTGTCTTCGCCATCTGTCAATCTTCCAATCTGTTTTCCGATGGCTAGCCTTTTTGCGGGTCAATGGCCACCGCCGAAATCGGCACGATCTCAATGCCGCGCTTCTTGGCCTCGGCCGCCCAGGACGCCACCGTGTCGACGGTCAGGTCGAAAGCAGAGCCGATGCCGACGGCCGTGCC
>NZ_RZRQ01000159.1:0-13641 GCF_003997785.1 Mesorhizobium sp. M7D.F.Ca.US.004.01.2.1
CCCTTCCCAGATCAGCTTCGACAGGTTTTCGCCGAGCGCGTCGTCGACTTCCTGGAAGATCCTGCGCGCCTCGGGAAAGGCGTCGGCGAGATCTTTGCCCATGCCGACTGCCTGGCTGCCTTGTCCAGGAAAGGTGAATGCAACGGCCATGCGAGGACTCCCAAGGGCTGGTTTTGCTTATCTGATAGACGAGTTTTTCTTGCCTGTGACGCAAGGCAGGTCGCCAAGTCAAGCCCAGTTCGACCCCGCCCGGCGGCGGCTTCGTCTGCCGAGTGCCTGTTCCGAAAGGCTTTTTGGCGATCACTCCTGATGAAAACCGCTCACGATTCGTTTGCTGGCTCTTCTTATTTTCGCTACAGGCGCTAGCTTTGCGTGACAATTCTATGACAATCGAGTGACGTGTTTGTCGCTGGGTGGGGAAGTTAAGGTGGCAAAGAGTTACAAACGCGCAGGCAAGGCCGCGCCACAGTTCTTGGAAGACGACCCTTCCACCGGCTATCTGCCGGGCAGGAGATGGCCGGTCGTGCGCTATGGGCTGATCAGCCTGGCGATCGCTGCCATGCTGGTGTTTGCCATCGAACTGATCGTGCGCGGCGACTTTGCTGGCACCGTCTCCTTCTTCCTGCAGCCGCTCAAGCCTGGCTGGACCACCATTGTCGTGTTTGCGCTGATCCTGATCGGCCTCGATGCGGTGCTCGGCCGCAGCCACCAGAGCCTGATGATCGTCGCGCCGCTGACCTTGTCGCTTGCCTTCGTCGGTCACCAGAAGTCGCACTATCTCGGCGATCCGCTCTATCCGACCGATTTCCTCTATGCCCGCCAGATTTTCGCGCTGCTGCCGCTCCTGGTGCGCGACCGGCCGATGACCGCGCTTGCCATGGTCGTCGGCATCGTCGCCGGCCTGTCGCTGCTCGTCTATGGCTGGCGGCTGTGGCGCCGCAAGGTTCCGGTGCTCAGCCGCAAGGGACGCCTTGCCCGGCTGACGCTGGCCGTGCCGCTGCTCGCTTTCTTCGTTTCGATCATGGACTATGCCACCTTCTCCTGGACCAGGGACAGGCTGCAGATCATACCGATCATGTGGGACCAGAAGGAAAATTATGCCTCCAACGGCTTTGCGCTGGCCTTTGCCCTCAACGTGCCGATGGCGCATGTCTCGGCGCCATCAGGCTATTCCGACAAGGCAATCGCGGCGATCAGCAGGACTGATGTGACCGCCTCGGTGCCGGCCGAGAAGCCCGACATCATCATCGTCATGAGCGAGTCCTTCTGGGATCCGACCAAGCTGCCCGGCGTCACCATCACGCCCGATCCGATCCCCAATGTGCGGGCGCTGCGCTCGGGCTCGATGTTCTCGCCGGAATTCGGCGGCATGACCGCTAACATCGAGTTCGAGGCGCTGACCGGCTTTTCCAACGCATTCCTGCCGGCCGGCAGCATCCCCTATCAGCAATATGTGCGCACGCCGACGCCTTCGCTCGCAACCTTCCTCAAGAGCCAGGGTTACCGCGCGCGCGCCATCCATCCCGGCACCAATTGGTTCTGGAACCGTGGCGCGGTCTACGCCGATTTCGGCTTCAACGATTTCAAGTCGGAAGAAACGCTGCCGCCGATGCAGAAGCGCGGGCCGCTGGCATCGGATGCGGCGATGACCGACGAGATCATCAGCGAGGCCGACGCCAGCGACGAACCGGTGTTCTTCTTTGCGGTCAGCCTGCAAAACCACGGTCCCTACGAGCCGAACCGCTATTACAATCCCACCCATACGGTGCAGGCGCCGATCAGCCAGTGGGCGCGCGAATCGCTGCTGAGCTACGCCGAGGGCTCAGCCGATGCCGATCGCGGTCTCGAACGCCTGGTCGAATGGGCGAAGAAACGCTCCCGCCCCACGGTGATCGCCTTCTTCGGCGACCATCTGCCGCCGCTGGGGCCGGTCTATGTCGAAACCGGCTTCCTGAAGGACAATGTCGCGCCGCGCAAGGAAGCGTCGCCCGAGGCCGCCCTCGAACACCACGAGACGCCGCTGGTCATCTGGTCGAACCGCACCGGGCCGGCTGAAGACATGGGCGCCGTCAGCCCGGCCTTCCTGCCCTATCATATCCTGAAGACGGCCGGCATCAGCCATCCCTATTACACCGGATTTCTGGGCCAGATGAGCGAACGTTACCGCGTCGTCGACCGCAACCTGTTGCTGACGCCGGCTGGCGAGGCCACGCCCGATTGGGCGCGGCAGAAAGAGATCGACCCGGCGATCCGCGATTTCCGCCTGTTGCAGTACGACATGATGTTCGGCAAACGCCACGCAGCGCCAGACTTCTTCCCCGAAACGGTCGACAAGGTTGTCGCCGCCCATACGAGTTGAACCGATCGATCCCGTGAGGAGCCGGCCGGTCTCTCTCGGGTCGAGCGTTCAATTCGTCAATTGCAGCTTCGTGAACTTGTTGGCGATCTGCAGGAACACGTTCGGCAGTTTGGTAGGATCGTTGACGGCATAATAGTCGCTCGGGTCTGAAGCGCAGGCGCTGTAAAGCGCGCGGTTGGCGGCGGTGTCGGACTGCAGCACCATGGTGTAGATTTGCACCCCCTCGTCCTTTAACTGCGTACAAACGCTTTTGGTCCAGCCGTCGACATTGCGCGCCGCGGTCGTCTGGTTGTCCGATCCGAAGCGGCCACCAGCCAGATAGCCATAAGGTGTGTAGTCGGATTTCGTCGGCTGTTCGCTGGCGCCATAGACGACGTTCTCGCCATCGGTGAGCAACAGCACGATCTTGCTGATGCCCGGCGTCTTCCAAGGCGCGCCATCGGTATAGGGCGCGGCGGGCGAAAGCACCCGCATCCCCCACGATAGGCCCTCGGAGACATTGGTGCCTGAACCGTTCCACTCGGTCATCTCGCCTGCTGCCTTACGCAGCTTGTCGAAATCGTCGGTCAGCGGGACGACGGGTGTGGGGCAAGCGCGGTTCGGGCCGACTGTGATGCGGGTGCCCGTCTCGGTGATGAGCTCGTTGACGGGCGCGATATATTTGGCGATCTTTTCCTTGGCAGGCTTGCCGGGCGTCACCAAATCGCCGACAAGATCACTGACATCGATGCCGAGAGCGTTGCCTTTCTGCTTATCGAGCTTGGTCTTGTCGTAGCCGTCGTCGAGATAGGAATTGTTGTAGTATTTATCCGAATTGCCATAGGAGGCAGACGGCATCTGGGCAACTTGCGGATCGTCCGGCGCAAAATACGGAACGAACAGCGTGTCGGGCTTGGCGGGATCTGGCGGGGTGTCGGAAATGTTGTAGGTGCCCGGTCGCGCCTCGACACAACCTTTCCACCCGGTACCGTTCCATCCGGGCTCTGTCCATCCGGTCTGCTTGAGCTGCTTGAAAAGCGCCATGTGATTGGGACGCTTACCATCGATGACCGGGAAATTGATGCCGTTGGTGGACGACTTGCCGTCCATATCGATCCAGGACGGGTCGAATTCGTCACCGTCGACGTTGACGGCCGTAACGAATGGAACCAGCGAGGCACGGATCTGGCGCGTCGGCGACTTTGTCGATTCGAGCGTGTCGAGCAATGATTTGGTCGCTGTCCTCAGCGCCGTCATGCGCGCGCCGGCCATGGAGCCGGTGTTGTCGAGCACCAGCACGACTTCGAGCTGGTTGTTCGATTCGACGGCGGAGGCATCGACCACGATGTGCTTGCTGTCGCCGAACAGAAAGGCGAAGTTAAGACTGACGTCAGCGGAGGCAGTCGCCTTTGTCTTGACGAAATTGATGCCCTTGTCGACGGTCAACGTCGCCTGCGCATTGCCGAGTTCACCGTGCCCGACGATATTGGCCTGGAAATAGCGGTTGAAGGCATCATTGCGGGTGATGTCGAGATCGCCAAGATGCGAGGAGGCAAGGTTTGCCCCATCGAGGGCATTCTGCAGATTGCTCTTGGCCCGCATGAGGGTGGAGACATCGGTTGCGAAACCGACAGCCGTCAGGATGACCGGCAAGCCCAGTCCCAGCACGAGCGTGAAATTGCCGCTCGTTGAGCGCCAGAATTTGTCGAAAAGCATCCTTACCCCCGCAAATGCTTGCCGCGCTTTTTGTGCGCGGGCTATACGGCTTCTGCGCCTCCTATGATGAATCGACCGTTGACGGCGGGGGTTCAACTGCGCACAACCTAACAGTGTGGTTAAGGCGCAGTTGCCGGAAACCTCAAAGCCTGGGCCGTTGTTGCTGCTTGATTTTTCCGCCGCATGCGACACAGAGGACGCCGCCCGCCCTTGCGTTGCGGCTGGATTGCTATATAGACGCCCGCAATCTGCCGGTCCTTGCTGGGGGCTGAACGGAGGGCCGGAGGTTTTTTTCGAAAACCTTCGTGTGATGCCAGAAGTGCTTCCGCCTCCCGTGTCTCCGCTCTCGACCGTCTCGAAATGCTCCTTTCTTCCCCGCCCTTCGGGACCAGCGGGTCAGAGAAGTTGCAGAGGCTTTTGCCGCCGGGAACCGGGAGAGAAACGAAGAAAGGCACTGAACCACTATGGCTCTATACGAACATGTGTTTCTTGCCCGGCAGGACCTCTCGCAGCAGCAGGTCGATGCGCTTGTCGAACAGTACAAGGGCGTCATCTCCGCAAATGGCGGGTCCGTCGGTCGGGTCGAGAACTGGGGACTGAAGTCCCTTACCTACCGGGTCAACAAGAACCGGAAGGCTTACTACACGCTGATGGACCTGAATTGCCCCGCGGCCGCGCTCAACGAGATGGAGCGCCAGATGGGCCTGTCCGAAGACGTGCTGCGTTTCCTGACCATCAAGGTCGAGGCGCATGAGGAAGGCCCGTCGGCCATGATGCAGAAGCGCGAAGAGCGCTCGGAACGCGGCGGCTTCGGCGACCGCGACCGTGGCGATCGTGGCCCGCGCTCGTTCGGCGACCGTGATCGTGGCGACCGTGGCGATCGTCCGCCGCGCTCGTTTGGCGACGCTGGTGCCGATCGTGGTCCGCGCCGTCCGCGCGAAGGCTTTGAAGGGGGTGCAGAATAATGGTCGACATCAACCAGATCCCGACCCGGCGCCCGTTCCATCGCCGCCGCAAGACCTGCCCGTTCTCCGGCGCCAACGCGCCCAAGATCGACTACAAGGACGTGCGTCTGCTGCAGCGCTACATTTCAGAGCGTGGCAAGATCGTGCCGTCGCGCATCACCGCCGTCAGCCAGAAGAAGCAGCGCGAACTCGCCAAGGCGATCAAGCGCGCCCGCTTCCTCGGCCTGCTGCCCTACGTGGTTCGCTAGATCTTTTATGAGCGGGCGGTTCGCCGCCCGCTCATCTCCCACGGCGACGGGCGCCGCAGGGTTGAGCTTCAAATCCCGGGTTGAGGTCAAAACCTCTAACTGCCGCGACAGGCAGGACAGCGACACCAGCGCCCCAGGCGCTCAAGCTTCCTGACCTGTTCCAGAGACATCCGGCGTCGATCTCATCGATCGATTGGCGCCCAACCAAAGGAACAAAACCATGGAAGTCATTCTTCTCGAACGCGTTTCCCGCCTCGGCCAGATGGGCGATACCGTCAAGGTCAAGGACGGCTTTGCCCGTAACTTCCTGCTACCGCAGGGCAAGGCTCTGCGCGCCAACGAAGCCAACAAGAAGAAGTTCGAAGGCCAGCGGGCCCAGCTCGAAGCCCGCAACCTCGAGCGCAAGTCGGAAGCGGCCCAAGTCGCCGAAAAGCTTGACGGCAAGAGCTTCATCGCCGTTCGTTCCGCCGGTGAAACCGGGCAGCTTTACGGTTCCGTTTCGACCCGCGACATCGCCGATCTGCTGACGGCGGAAGGTTTCTCGGTCAACCGCAACCAGATCCTGCTCAACCAGCCGATCAAGACTATCGGTGTCACCAATGTGGCGATCGCGCTGCATCCGGAAGTCGAAGTCACTATCACGCTCAACATCGCCCGCACGGCCGACGAAGCCGAACGCCAGGCCAAGGGCGAGACGCTGACCACCGCCGAAGCCATCTATGGCGACGACATCAACGACAACGCCCGGCCGGAAAACTTCTTCGACCCGAACACCGAGTTCGAGGGCGGCGAAGACAACGCCTGATCATACGTCGCAAGGCGATTGGAGCTGCGCTTCGATCACGATTAGAGCTGCTCTGATCACTTTGCCGACATCCAGCAATACTGGACCAACGCCCGGGCCTCGCGCCCGGGCTTTTTTATGCCAAATGGAACTTTTCGAACCCCTATATATTGTTGCAGACTACAGCGTCGCGCGTCCTTTGGCCGCGCAAAATGACGCTGTGGAACTTTGGTTCGGCGCAAGATCCCCGATGAAAATCGATTCCGATTTTCGGGTCACGCGCCAAGACAGCCTGTCTGGCCGAGAGGGGACATTTGGTCATGAATATTCTGTTGAAACGCGTTCTCGACCGCCTGGTGCGGACCGGCAATCTCAAGGTAACCGGCCCCAAGGGCGCGACAGTGGTTTTCGGCGACGGCAGCGGCGAACCGGTGCACATGCATATCAAGACCGCGCATGCCGAGCGCGCCATCACCTTCGATCCGATGCTGGCTGTGCCTGAATCCTACATGGACGGCGAACTCGACATTCTCGAAGGTGGCGTGCTGGGCGTCATGCGCATCGCCTTCCAGAACATGGGCAGCGGCGGCATCGACGCCACCTGGTCGAAGGCCATCGAAGGCCTGCGCCACGCCTTCCGCCGCCTGCAGCAGATCAACACCGCCTCGCGCTCGCGCCGCAATGTGCAGCGCCACTACGACCTGTCGGGGGATCTCTACCGGCTCTTCCTCGACGAGGACATGCAGTATTCCTGCGCCTATTTCGAGCAGCCGGACATGACGCTCGACGAAGCGCAGGCCGCCAAGAAGCGCCACATCGCCGCCAAGCTCCGGCTGAAGGCCGGCCAGACGGTGCTCGACATCGGCTCCGGCTGGGGCGGGCTTGGCCTCTATCTCGCCAAGGCGTTCGACGTCGACGTGCAGGGCGTGACGCTGTCGACCGAGCAACATGGCGTCGCTACCGACCGGGCGCACGCGCAAGGGCTGGAAAGCCGCGTGCATTTCGAGCTCAAGGACTACCGCGAACTCAACGAGCGTTTCGACCGCATCGTCTCGGTCGGCATGTTCGAGCATGTCGGCGTCAACCATTACCGCACCTTCTTCGACAAGAGCGCGACGCTGCTCAAGCCCGATGGCGTCATGCTGTTGCACACGATCGGCCGTTCCGGCGTACCGTGGGCGACCAGCGCCTTCATCCGCAAATACATCTTCCCGGGCGGCTACATCCCTGCGCTCTCGGAAGTCATGCCGGCTATCGAGAAGTCGGGCCTGGTCGTCACCGACGTCGAGATTCTCAGGCTCCACTATGCCGATACGCTGAAGCACTGGGGCCAGCGCTTCGCGGCCAACCGCGACAAGGCCAAGGCGATCTATGACGAGCGCTTCTGCCGCATGTGGGAATTCTACCTGGCTGCCTCGGAAGCCGCCTTCCGCTGGCAGGACCTGGTCATCTTCCAGATCCAGATCACCAAGAAGAACGACACGCTACCGGTGTCGCGCGACTACATAGCCAAGTGCGAGAAGGCGCTTGAGATGCGCGACATGGGGCATCGTGAAACGGCACCGGTCAAAAAGAGCCCTGCCGCCAGGCCGGCGCGCCGCCGCAAGGTTGCGGACCAGGAATAAGCATTGCCGCTTGCCATTGCCGGCTCCCGCACTGAAAAAGGTCCCGTGATCGTCACGGGACCTTTTTCATGACCTACGTCCTCTATGCCGCTGCCGCCCTGGCCGAGATCGCCGGCTGCTTCTCGTTCTGGGCCTGGTGGCGGCTGGGGAAGTCGCCGCTGTGGCTGCTTCCCGGCCTCGCCTCACTTGCCCTGTTCGGCTTTCTGCTGGCGCTGGTCGGCACGTCAGCCGCCGGCCGCGCCTACGCCGCCTATGGCGGCATCTACATTGCGGCGTCGCTTGGCTGGCTGGGGCTGGTGGAGGGCGTGCGCCCCGACCGCTGGGATTTTGCCGGTGCTGCGCTCTGCATTGCCGGCGCTTCGGTGATGCTTCTCGCCCCGCGGGGCGCGTAAGATGGAGTTGCCGGCATCCCTTCGCCAAGGTGTCGAGCGCCTGCTCGAAAACGTTCCTCTGGCGGTACTCAAGCAAGCGGCAAAGACGTTGTCCGACCGCTACCGCGCCGAGCTGCGCGACGGCCGTCTGCACATGGCCGAGGATCTGGCGGTGAAGGCCTATCTGGCGACGCGGCTGCCGGCGACCTATGCCGCGATCCGCGCCAGCCTCGACGCGCTGAGCGACGCAAAGCCCGGCTTTCAACCCAGGAGCCTGCTCGACGTCGGCGCCGGCCCCGGTACGGTGCTTTGGGCCACGACCGATCAGTGGCCCGATCTCGAACAGGCGGTGCTGCTGGAAGCGAGCGCGGCGGTACGCAAGGTCGGCGAGACACTTGCCGGCGACGCAATTGCCGCCCGGACCAGATGGCTGGCGGGTGATGCCACCATCGACCTTGCCGACATCGAGCCGGCCGATCTGGTCACTTGCGCCTATGTGCTGGACGAGATCATTCCTGCATCACTGCCGAAGCTCATCGGCCGGCTCTGGCAACTCACTGGCGACACGCTGCTGATCGTCGAGCCGGGAACGCCCGCCGGCTGGCAGCGCATCCTTGCCGTGCGCCGGCAGCTGATCGAGGCGGGCGCACATGTGCTTGCGCCTTGCCCGCATCAGGCGCCCTGCCCGCTCGCCCCGCCCGACTGGTGCCATTTTTCCCGACGCGTCGCCCGCTCGCGCCTGCACAGGCTGGCCAAGGACGCCGACGTGCCGTGGGAAGACGAGAAGTTCATCTATGTCGCAGCGTCCCGAGAGCGGCCCACTTCGCACCAGGCACGGGTTCTTGCGCCGCCGAAATCCGGTTCCGGCAAGGTTCTGCTCAAGCTTTGCAGGGAAGACGGCACCGCCGCCGAGCGCTTGTTCACCAAGCGCGACGGCGCCGACTTCAAGCTGGCCCGGCGGTTGGACTGGGGCGACAGGCTGGCTTCCGAATAGGCAGCCGTGGCGTTTGCGCCCGCGCCGAAGAAAAATTTCGGAGCAATGTCGAATCCAGGCCGTGCCGTTCGACCATTGGCGTTCTCGGACCTTTCGAGACGCCAAGAGTGTCAAACGGCATCAGCCAACAGGAGAAACGCAATGAGCTATATCGCAGGATTTGTCGCCGCGGTGCCCGCCGCCAACAAGGAAGCCTATCGCAAGCATGTCGCCAAGGCGGCATCGGTGCTGAAGGAGTTCGGCACCACCCGCATGGTCGAAGGATGGGGCGACGACGTGCCCGGCGGCAAGATCACCGACTTCAAGGGAGCCGTGAAGGCAAAGCCGGATGAAGTCATCACCTTTTCGTGGCACGAATATGCGGACAAGGCGGCGGCGGACGCAGCCTATCAGACGATGATAAGCGATCCGCGCATGGCGGAGATCGGCGCGTCCATGCCCTTTGACGGCAAGCGCATGATCATTGGCGGCTTCACGCCGTTCATCGACCTGAACACGACCGGCAAGACCGGCTATATCGATGGCTCGCTGGTGCCGGTGCCGGCCGCCAACAAGCAAGCCTACCTTGCCGTGGCGGCGAAGCAGGCCGCGGTGATCAAGGAACATGGCGCAACCCGCGTCGTGGAAGCGTGGGGCGACGATGTTCCCGACGGCGAGGTCACCGACTACCGTGGCGCCGTGAAAGCGACGGGCGACGAGGTTGTCGTCTATGCCTGGGTCGAATGGCCGTCGAAGCAGGTGCGCGACGACGCCTGGAAAAAGGTGATTGCCGATCCGCGCATGTATGCCGACACCATGCCCTACGACAATCAGCGCCGGGTCCATGGCGGCTTCGCACCGATCCTCGATGCCTGATCCCAAGAACCCTCGTTTTCGACAATCCTGGAAAAGGAGACCCACCATGCGTTACGCCTGTCTCATCTACTATCACCCCAAGACGCTGTTCGGCGGCAGCCCGGAGGCCAATGCCGTGCTGGCCGAGTGCGCCGGATATGACGAAGTGCTCAAGGCGAGCGGCCATTTCGTTACCGCCGAGGCCCTGGTGCTGCCGGACGAGGCGATGACCGTGCAGGTCCGCGACGGCAAGATGTCGTCCGTCGACGGTCCGTTCATGGAGACCAAGGAAATCCTGGGCGGCATCATCGTCATCGAAGCCCGTGATCTCAACGAGGCGGTGCGGGTGGCGAGCGGCCATCCGCTGGCAACGATCGGCTTCGTCGAAGTCCGCCCGGTCGTCGACTTCAGCCAGCCGCCGCCGGTCCTGTGAGCACCGCCGGCCCGCGCGACGCCCTGGAGGCGGCCTACCGCACCGAGGCGCGGCGCGTGCTGGCGACGTTGATCCGCCTGCTCGGCGGTTTCGACGCGGCGGAGGAGGCCTTGCACGAGGCCTTCACTGCTGCCGCCGAACAATGGCCGCGCCAGGGTGTGCCGGCCAATCCCTATTCCTGGCTGGTCTCGGCCGGGCGCTTCAGGACCATCGACCGCTGGCGCCGGGATGCGCGGCTGACCGGGGCCCTGCCCGAGCTCACGGCTTTGGCCGAGCCGACGCCGGAACCAGCCATGCCGGAAGACATCCAGGACGATGAATTGCGGCTCATTTTCGTCTGCTGCCACCCAGTGCTGACGCCGGATGCACGCATTGCCCTGACTCTGCGCGAAGTGGGTGGTTTGACCACCGAAGAGATCGCCCGCGCCTATCTGACGCCGGCACCGACCATCGCCCAACGCATCGTGCGGGCCAAGGCGAAGATCCGGGACGAGGCGATTCCCTACGAAGTGCCCGATCGCGACGACCTGCCGGCGCGGCTCGAGAGTGCGCTGCAGGTGATCTACCTGATCTTCAACGAGGGGTACGCGGCAACCGAGGGGCCAAACCTGACGCGGGCCGATCTGTGCGCCGAGGCGATCCGGCTCGGCCGGCTGATGGTCGAGCTGCTCGACCAGCCGGAGGTGCAAGGGCTGCTGGCCCTGATGCTGCTGCACGAGGCGCGGCGCGCAACGCGAGTCGATGTCAACGGCGATCTCGTGCTGCTGGAGGACCAGGAACGCGCCCTGTGGGACCGTGCGCTGATCGCCGAGGCCGACAGCCTGATCGGCCGGGCGATCGCCTCGCGCCGCATCGGACCTTACATCCTGCAAGCGGCGATTGCTTCCGTCCACGCCGAGGCGGCAGGCACGACTGAGACCGACTGGGCACAGATCGTCGCGCTCTACGATGCGCTCGGCCGCATCGACCCCTCGCCGGTTGTGGCACTCAACCGCGCCGCGGCCATAGGCATGCGCGACGGCCCGCAGGCCGGACTGGCGGCAATCGAGACGGTCATGGGACAAGGCGGGCTGGACGGCTACCATCTGGCTTATGCCGCACAGGCAGACATGCAGCGCAGGCTTGGCTTGACCGACGCGGCAAAGACCTCCTACCGGCGGGCGCTTGAGCTGACCCGG
Organism: Mesorhizobium sp. M7D.F.Ca.US.004.01.2.1; assembly: GCF_003997785.1. NCBI lineage: Bacteria > Pseudomonadati > Pseudomonadota > Alphaproteobacteria > Hyphomicrobiales > Phyllobacteriaceae > Mesorhizobium > Mesorhizobium sp. M7D.F.Ca.US.004.01.2.1. The sequence continues at coordinate 11,487 of NZ_RZRQ01000159.1, forward strand.
CAACCGGCGGAACGCCGGTTCATCGAGGGGCGCCTCAATCAGCTTTGAACGGAGTGGCTGCACAGGAAACCAGTGCTTGTTTTCCTGTTTTGTTCTCCCTATAGACGCGCTACATTCGTTCTTTCGATTCGAGTCAATTGTGATTCTTTCCACTGAAAAATCTTGGCTGTGAATCGCGGGTATCAAAGCTCATTGGACAGGCACTGGTGCAGATAAGTCAGCATGGACTTGTCACGTTCTGATATCGAGAAGCCGGGATCGAAATCGGGGACATCATGGCAGAAGCAGCGCGAAAATTCGGCGTGGCGGAAACACCGCTTTATCGTGAAGCGCCAAACAATATCGAGGCCGAGCAGGCGCTGCTCGGCGCCATCCTCGTCAACAACGATGCCTTCTACCGCGTCTCGGACTTCCTCAAGGCCAGCCATTTCTATGAGCCGCTGCACCGCAAGATCTTTGAGGTGGCGTCCGAGTTCATCCGCATGGGCAAGGTCGCGACGCCGATCACGCTGAAAACCTTCCTGCCGGCCGACGAGAAGGTCGGCGACATGACGATGGCGCAATATGTCGTGCGGCTGGCGGTCGAGGCCGTGACCGTCGTCAACGCCACCGATTATGGCCGCGCCATCTATGATCTCGCCACGCGCCGGGCGCTGATCACCGTCGGCGAGGACATGGTCAACATCGCCTATGACGCGCCGGTCGACATGGCGCCCGGCGAGCAGATCGAGGATGCCGAGCGGCGGCTATTCGAGCTGGCCGAAAACGGCCGTTACGATGGCGGTTTCGAAAGTTTTTCCGATGCATTGAAGAACGCCGTCGACATGGCCAGCGCGGCCTATATGCGCGATGGCCACCTGTCCGGCATTGCCACCGGCCTGCGCGATCTCGACCACCGCATGGGCGGCCTGCAGCCATCGGATTTGATCATCATCGCCGGCCGCCCGGGCATGGGCAAGACGTCGCTGGCCACCAACATCGCCTACAACATCGCGGCCGCCTATGAGCCTGCCCAGCAGGCCGACGGCTCCGTCAAGGCGGCCAATGGCGGCGTCGTCGGCTTCTTCTCGCTCGAAATGTCGTCGGAGCAGTTGGCCACCCGCATCATCTCCGAGCAGACCGAGATTCCATCCTCGAAAATCAGGCGCGGCGACCTGACGGAAGCCGATTTCGGCAAGCTTGTCGCCTACACGCAAGAGAACCACAAGCGCCCTCTCTATATTGACCAGACGGGCGGTATTTCTATCGCCCAGCTTGCGGCGCGCGCGCGCCGCCTCAAGCGCCAGCGCGGGCTGGATTTGATGGTCATCGACTATATCCAGCTGATGCAGGGTTCATCCGCCAAGGCGTCGCAAAACCGCGTCCAGGAAATCACCGAGATCACCACCGGATTGAAGGCGCTGGGCAAGGAGCTTGGCGTGCCGATCATCGCCCTCTCACAGCTCTCGCGTCAGGTCGAAAGCCGCGACGACAAGCATCCGCAACTGTCCGACCTGCGCGAATCGGGCTCGATCGAGCAGGACGCCGACGTGGTGCTGTTCGTGTATCGCGAGGAATACTACATCAAGAACAAGGAGCCGGAGAGAGGCACGCCGGAGCACCTCGCCTGGGAAACAAAGATGGTCGAGGTCCAGGGCAAGGCCGAAGTGATCATAGCCAAGCAGCGCCATGGCCCGACCGGCACCGTCAGCCTTGCCTTCCAGGGCGAGTTCACCCGCTTCTCCGACCTTGCCGAGGAGCATCACCTGCCGGAAAGGTTCGAGTAGCTTTTTGACCTACCCCAGCCCACTTCGCCCAGGCCATTTTCAAGCGGCATCCCTCTGATGGCCAAGTCGCGTGTTCAGTTCATCTGCCAGAGTTGCGGATCGGTGCATCAGCGCTGGGCCGGCAAATGCGATGCCTGCGGCGAGTGGAACACGCTGGTCGAGGAAGGCACGTCGGGCGGCATCGGCTCGGGTCCGGCCAACACGCGCAACGCCCGCAAGGGCCGCGCGGTGGTGCTGACCACGCTGTCCGGCGACATCGAGGACGCGCCGCGCATCATCTCGGGCATCGGCGAGCTCGATCGCGCCACCGGCGGTGGTTTCGTGCGTGGCTCGGCGCTGCTGGTCGGCGGCGATCCCGGCATCGGCAAATCAACGCTGCTCACCCAGGC